>JBGPUS010000150.1:0-5946 GCA_041491325.1 Nitrospirota bacterium
AACAGTGCATCGGCCTGCATTGTTACGAAGCCGTACACGGCTTGTCCGCGCCGCCTGCGTTCTGTCCTCATGCCCGGACCATCTCCGACGGTCTCGAACACAGGGAAGAGGTGCATGAGGACCGGCTGGGCGGCGACTTCCTGATGACAACGACCCCCCTGTCGGACGAACAGGGCCGAAAGATCGGATCCGTACACGTGGCGCACGACATCACCGCGCGCAAACAGGCTGAGGAGAAGACAAGACATCTCGCCTCATTCCCGGAGCTCAATCCGAATCCCGTTCTCGAGGCGGATGCTTCCGGGAACATCCTCTTTTCTAATCCGGCGACACAAGAAGTTTTAGCAAACCTCGGCATGGACAAAGGGGCAGCCGGCGTTTTCCTGCCCGAAGACATGAACACTATCCTGGCCGGCATGGGAAAGAGTGAAGAAACCGCTCTGTATCGTGAGGTCGCGATACAAGACCGGGTGTTCGGCACAACGATACAATTGGTCCCCCAATTCAAGGCCGTTCGTATTTATGCATATGACATCACCGAGCGCAAACAGGCGGAGAACGCGCTGAGTAAAAGCGAGGAGCGGTTCAGATTGTTGGTAACCGGTGTAAAGGACTATGCCATTTTCATGCTCGATCAGGAAGGCAACGTCGTAACATGGAATGCAGGCGCCGAGCGCCTGAAAGGGTATAAAGCGGACGAGATCATCGGGAAACATTTCTCCAGCTTCTACACTCCCGAGGACATTGCCGGGAACCTGCCGGAAAAAGAATTGAAAACCGCGCAAGCAATCGGGCAGGCAGAGGAAGTAGGCAGGCGAGTGCGCAAGGATGGCTCGGTATTCTGGGCGAGCGTGCTGATAACGGCATTGCGTGACGACCAGGGACGGCTTCGAGGTTTTGCCAAGATCACGAAAGACATCACCGAGCGCAAGCAGGCCGAAGAAGAGCTGCGTCAAAGCAACGAGGAATTGACCCGGTTCAACAACGCTGCGGTCGGACGTGAGCTTCGCATGATAGAATTGAAAAAGGAAATAAACGAGTCCTTCGCCCGGGCAGGTCTGCCGCCGCGCTATACGCTCGATTCCATAGAGGAACAGCCATAAAGAATAAGGACCACCGGCTTGTTCGTTACCGGCATGCCCGAATTTTTTCGATAAAGGAGGAGCAACAGAAAATGAAAAAAAAGAACGAACGTGAAAGACCGGCGGAGTCTCTGGTGAGTTTGACGGCGGAGGAACAGAAGCAGGCGTCCCAGTATGCGAGAAGCCTGATTGAGGCGTCTCTCGACCCCCTCGTAACGATCAGCACAGAGGGGAAGATCACCGACGTCAATGAGGCCACCATTAAAGTAACGGGCATTGCCCGCATCATGCTTATCGGCACGGACTTTTCAAATTATTTCACCGAGCCCGAGAACGCCCGGAAAGGTTACCAGCAGGTCTTTGCAAAGGGCTCGGTAACGGATTACCCGCTTACCATCAGGCATAAAGACGGCCGTCTCACTGACGTGCTCTATAACGCCTCGGTCTACCGTGACGTGAAAGACAAGGTTTTGGGCGTGTTCGCCGCCGCGCGCGACGTTACCGAGCAGAAACAGGCGTCCCAGTATGCCAGAAGCCTGATTGAAGCGTCTCTCGACCCCCTGGTGACGATCAGCACTGAAGGCAAGATCACCGACGTCAATGAAGCGACGGTGAAGGTGACGGGGATTCCCCGCGATAAGCTCATCGGCACGGACTTCTCAAATTACTTCACCGAGCCAGAGCATGCCCGGAAGGGTTACCAGCAGGTCTTCGCAAAAGGCTCGGTAACGGATTACCCGCTGACCATCAGGCATAAAGACGGCCGTCTCACGGCCGTGCTCTATAACGCCTCGGTCTACCGCGACGTGCAAGGCGAGGTCTTAGGCGTGTTCGCCGCCGCGCGCGACGTTACCGAACAGAGACAGGCCTCCCAGTATGCCAGAAGCCTTATCGAGGCTTCACTCGACCCCCTGGTAACGATCAGCCCCGAAGGCAAAATCACCGACGTCAATGAAGCAACCATTAAAGTAACAGGCATTAACCGCGACAAGCTCATCGGCACGGACTTTTCAAATTATTTCACCGAGCCTGAGAAGGCGCGGGAAGGGTACCAGCAGGTCTTTGCAAAAGGGTTTGTCACCGACTATCCGCTTACGATCCGCCACAAAGATGGGAAATTGGTGGACGTTCTCTATAACGCCTCTGTTTACAAGGACGTCACGGGAACGGTCCTGGGCGTTTTTGCCGCTGCCCGCGATGTGACGGAATCCAAGAGCGTCATGCGCGAGTTCGCCGAGACGAAAAACTTCCTTGACAATATTCTGCAAAGCTCTACCAAGTACTCCATCATCGGGAAAGACCTCGACCACAAAATCCTCTCCTGGAACGAGGGAGCGCGGCGTAATTACGGATATGCGGCGGACGAAATCATAGGCAAGGACTCAAGCATACTGCACACGCCTGAAGACATAAAATCGGGAGCTGTTGATACAATGCTGGAGCTTGCCTACGAAAAAGGCCTTGCGGAGGGCGAATTCGTGCGTGTCCGCATGGATGGCACCCGCTTTATGGCGAGCGTTGTCGTAACGCGACGTAACGACGCTTCAGGACGTCCCATCGGCTTTCTGCTCATGAGCAACGACATCTCGGAAAAGAAACAGGCGGAGGAACAGCTGCGGCAAGCGTCCCAATACTCCAGAAGCCTTATCGAGGCTTCTCTCGACCCTCTGGTGACGATCAGCACTGAAGGCAAGATCACTGACGTCAATGAAGCGACGATGAAGGTGACGGGCATTCCCCGCGATAAGCTTATCGACAGAGACTTTTCAGACTACTTTACCGAACCGGAGAATGCCAGAAAGGGATACGAACAGGTCTTTGCAAAGGGGTTCGTCACGGATTACCCGCTGACCATCAGGCACAAAGACGGGCGGCTCACCAACGTTCTTTATAATGCCTCGGTCTACCGTGACGTGCAAGGAAACGTTTTAGGCGTATTCGCCGCCGCGCGCGACGTTACCGAGCAGAGGCAGGCAGCCCAGTATGCCAGAAGCCTGATTGAGGCGTCTCTCGACCCCCTGGTGACGATCAGCACTGAAGGCAAGATCACTGACGTCAATGAAGCGACGATGAAGGTGACGGGCATTCCCCGCGATAAGCTTATCGACAGAGACTTTTCAGACTACTTTACCGAACCGGAGAATGCCCGGAAGGGATACGAGCAAGTCTTCGCAAAGGGCTCGGTAACGGACTACCCGCTGACCATCAGGCATAGAGACGGGCGGCTCACGAACGTTCTTTACAACGCCTCGGTTTACCGCGATGCGCAGGGCAAGGTCCTGGGCGTGTTCGCCGCCGCGCGGGATGTGACCGCCCAAAAGGAAGCCGAGTCGAAGATTGCCGAACAGCGAGCGCGGGAAGAGCAGCGCACCCGCGAGCTTGAGCGCCTGGCGGAACTTGAGCGCTTTCAAAAACTTACCGTAGGCCGCGAACTCAAGATGATCGAATTGAAAAAAGAGATCGAAGAGCTCCAAAAAGAGAACACAACGCTTCGGAAAACCACGTCGGTTGAGAGGACGGAGCAGTGAGCGACGCGGCCCTTAAGGAATCGAAAAAACTATCCTGGATAAGCAACGAGGACTATACCAAGTCCATGCTCAACATCCTCGAAGACTTTTCAGAGGAGAAAGCGCGTCTTGAAAAAACCCAGCGCGCGGTCCTGAACATCATAGAAGATTCCTCAACGGAAAAGATGAGTCTTGAAGGCACGCAGAGCGCGGTCATTAACATCCTGGAGGACTTTACCACCGAGAAAGGCCGTCTTGAGGGAACGCAGAGCGCAATGCTGAATCTGCTTGAGGATTTTGACCGGGAACGCGTAAAGACGGAGGCTGCGCGCATCGAGCTGCAGCAATCCAACGTGCAGCTCCGTGATGAGATGGAAGAGCGCAATAAGGCGGAAGAGCAGGTCAGGAAATCGCTGCAGGAGAAAGAAGTGCTTCTCAAGGAAATTCACCACCGTGTCAAAAACAACCTCCAGATAATCCAGAGCATGCTCAACCTTCAGTTGCCTCAAATCAAGGATGAGAGGGCAATTGCCCTGTTCAAAGAGAGCCAAAACCGTGTCTACTCCATGGCGCTCATCCATGAAAAACTATACCAGTCCGAATCCCTTTCAAAAATAGACTTTCGCGAGTATATCAAGAGCCTCACTGCGTACCTCTTCACTTCCTACGGTGCGACCGGCATGGCCATCCGCCCAAGGATACTTATGGAGGAGATTTATCTCGACGTCGATACGACGATCCCCTGCGCCTTGATCATTAACGAGCTGGTCTCGAATGCGTTGAAGCATGCCTTTCCGGCTTCGGGGCGCTCGGGAGAACCAGGTGAAATCTCCATTGATCTGCGCCACACGCCCGGCGACGGCTTCCTGCTGACGGTCAGCGACACCGGCGTGGGACTGCCCGAGGGCTTTGAAATAGAGAGAGCCGACTCACTGGGGCTGAAATTAGTTAGCGTTCTGGTGAAGCAACTCGCCGGTACCGTCAGTATCGGCACGGGCGGCGGGACGGAATTTAGTATTTCCTTTGCAGCAAAGGACGAAAAGGGAGCCTGAATATGCCGGATGCAAAGATCCTTATCGTTGAAGACGAAGCCATTGTAGCCATGGACATACAACAAAGACTGGCAAGCCTGGGGTATCCTCTGCCCGACATTGCCTATTCCGGCGAGGAAGGCGTCAAAAAAACGGAAACGACACAGCCCGACCTCGTGCTGATGGACATCATGATGCCCGGGAAAATTGACGGCGTGGTCGCCGCGGAACAGATTCGGTCCCGTTTTGACATTCCCATCATTTTCCTTACGGCTTACACCGATGAAAAGACGATCCAACGCGCCAAAATAACCGCGCCTTACGGCTATATAGTGAAACCCTTCCAGGAGAGGGAACTGCATATTACCATAGATATGGCGCTCTACAAGCACAAGACGGAACGGGAATTAAAAGAGAAGGAAAATTGGTTTGCGACAACGCTCAGGAGCATCGGAGACGCCGTAATCGCCACAGATGGAAAGGGTCTGATAACCTTCATGAACCCCGTCGCGGGGGCGCTTGTGGGGTTCAAACGTGAAGAGGTGCTGGGAAAAAACCTTATGGACGTGTTTATTATTGTGGACAGAGACACGCATAAGCCGGTGGAGAACCCGGTGACGAGGGTCCTCCGTGAGGGTGTCATCGTGGGGCTGGCAAACCATACGGTATTGATATCAAGAAACGGAAAGAAAATATCGATAAATGACAGCGCCGCGCCGATCAAGGATGATCAGGGAAACATACTCGGCGTTGTATTGGTGTTCAGCGACATCACGGAACGCGAGCAATTCGAGGAGGCCCTGCGTAAGTCCCATGACGAACTGGAGTTGCGCGTTCAGGAGCGCACCAAAGATCTCAAAGAAGCAGAGCAGTCTCTCCGGGAGGTCAATGCTTCCCTGGAGCAGCGCGTCACCCTGCGCACGGCCGAGCTTCTGGCAGCCAACGAGGCGCTCCGCGCCTCCCGCGTGGCCGCGCTCAATATCATGGAGGACGCCCTCGCCGCCCGCCGGGAGGCAGAGAAGGCGAGCGCGGAACTGCAGCTCGAAATCGCGGCGCGGAAGGCAAGCGAAGAACGACTGCGGCTCTTCATCGAGCACGCGCCTGCGTCGCTGGCCATGTTTGACCGCGACATGCGCTACCTGAGTGTGAGCCGCCGCTGGCTCACCGACTACGGCCTCGGGGAGCGAGACCTGCGCGGGCTGTCGCACTACGGAGTCTTTCCGGAGATCCCGGAGCGCTGGAAAGAAATCCATCGCCGCGCCCTGGCGGGCGAGGTGGTGCGGGAAGACAGCGACCGGTTCGACCGGGCAGACGGCTCCGTGCAGT
>JBGPUS010000151.1:0-5938 GCA_041491325.1 Nitrospirota bacterium
ACGAGCAACGGGTCGGACGCAACGTCATATCCGGCCACCGAAGCGGTTCCGGACGTAGGCTCAATGAGCGTCGTAAGCATGCGGATGGTCGTCGTCTTGCCGGCGCCGTTCGGACCGAGAAGCCCGAACACTTCTCCTTTGCCGACCCTGAAGCTGACCGACTGCACGGCGCCGAGTTCATCGAAGTATTTACTAAGGTTGCGAGTTTCGATCATAAAATATTTGCACCGATAGAGCTATGATAAATCCTGATTTTCACCTGAACATACCTATATAACCATCTGGAAATATTATCTAGAAAAAATCTCCCCTAACCCCTCTTTGCCAAAGAGGGGAAGAGAATCCCCCTTTGAAAAAGGGGGACAAAGGGGGATTTTCATTCTCCGCTGTAAGCGTCAACTTATGAACGTTTCATAGGTTTTTAAAAACCGTTATCCGTGTCAAAAGTTTACACTTCGTGCTGCTTATGGCTCCAGAACGTCAATCATCCATTTCGATCCCGTACATTTTGATCTTGCGGTGCAGGTTGCTGCGTTCCACGCCGATAACGTCCGCGGTCTTGCTCACATTGCCGTCATTTTCCTTGAGCTTTTGTGTGATGAACACCCGCTCGAACTCAGCGCGAGCATCCTTGAGCGTGGAAAATTTCCATTGCTGTCCCGAAGCGGTGACGGCCGGGTGTCCCTCCGCATGCGCGCCGCTGATGGGCGGAGGCACATCCCCGACGGCCAGCGCGGGGCCGGGAACCATGATAATCAGCCGTTCAATGATGTTCCGCAGCTCGCGCACGTTACCCGGCCACCGGTAGCGGACAAAAAGCGCAAGCGCTTCGTCATCGATCGTCTTCGGTTTCTGGCCGTATTCTCCGGAGAATTCCCGCAGAAAATGGCGTACGAGCAACGGGATGTCGTCGGCCCGGTCGCGAAGCGGCGGCACTTCAAGAGGAATCACGTTCAACCGATAGTAGAGGTCCTCGCGGAAAGACCCCTTCTTGATTTCCTCGGCAAGGTCCTTGTTCGAAGCCGCGACCACGCGCATATCGGCCTTGAGCGTCTTAGCGCCGCCCACCCGCTGGAACTCCTGCCCTTCAAGCACGCGCAGCACCTTGGCCTGCGTGGCGAGGCTCATGTCGGCTATCTCGTCGAGAAAAATAGTTCCGCCGTCGGCAAGCTCGAACTTTCCCCGTTTCATTCCCGTGGCGCCGGTAAACGAGCCCTTTTCATGGCCGAAGAGCTCGCTCTCGATGAGCTCCTGGGGAATGGCAGCGCAGTTTACCTCCACGAACGGCCCGTTGGACCGTTTGCTCGCCCGGTGGATCGCGCGCGCCACAAGCTCCTTGCCCGTGCCGCTTTCGCCGTGGATCAGAACCCAGCCGTTCGTCGGACCGGCGAGGGAAATCTGCTGCTTGAGCGCGTTGATCCGCCTGCTCTCGCCCACAAGTTCGTAGCGCCGCTCGATGCTGCGTTTGAGCGACTCATTTTCGGAGCGCAGTCGGTGCTCTTCCAAACCATGTTTGACCACGAGCGTCAGATGCGCCAGCTCCGGCGGCTTGACCAAAAAATCATACGCGCCCATCTTCGTCGTTTTCACGGCAATTTCAATGGTGCCGTGGCCCGTGACCATGACGACCTGCATGTCAGGACGCATTTCCCTGATCCTGCGAAGCGTCTCGATACCGTCCATCTCCGGCATGGCAATATCGAGAAGCGCGAGTGACGGCTGCGTCTCGCTGAGCAGTTCGAGCCCTTCCCAGCCCGACGCCGCCGTCACAACGTCATACCCCTCGTCGCGCATCACGTCGGCAAGGCTCTTGCGCACGCTTTCTTCGTCATCAATTATAAGGATGGTTTCGTTCGGCATGACAGTATTTTTTAGGGTGCTATTCAGGCTACTGTAACAGATTTTCAGAAGAGTGTAAAGCGCGGAAGAGAAGAGCAGGGGGCAGGATGCATCAGACCTTCTGTACCCTGTACCCCGGACCCTGGACCCTGGCCCCCGAACCCTGTACCCTGTACCCCGGACCCCGGACCCCGGACCCTTGACCCTTGACCCTGGACCCTGGACCCTGGACCCTGGTCCCTATACCCTGCTACCCCAGCTTATACCCGATCTTTCTCAGAAATTCTTTGCGGAGTGTTTTATCGTCCGCGGTCTCAACGCCTTTCGGCGAGGCCCCATCGATGACGCCGAGAATTCCCTTGCCTTGGGCCGAAGACGCGACCACCACTTCGAGCGGATTTGCCGTGGCGCAAAAAATACGACAGACCTCCGGGCAGTTCTTGATCTGGTTCAGGATGTTGATGGGGAAAGCATTTTTGAGATAGACGCAGAACACGTGTCCCGCGCCGACGGACTGGAGGGTCTTAACACACGCGGCAACGAGGCCGTCGTCGTTTCCTTCAGTTCGGATCAAACAGGGACCGGACGCTTCGGTGAACGCTATGCCGAATTTTGCCTGTGGCACGGTCGTGGCGATGATTTCGTACAGGTCTTCGGCTGTCTTGATAAAATGCGTTTGTCCCAAGATAACGTTGCAGCCTTCGGGGATATCAACTTTGATCGTTGCGAGTTCCATGGACGCCTCCGCATTCCGGTTCTGCCTGGTTCAATGCTGAATACTATATCACCGCGCGCCGGTCTCCGCTGGACAAAGGAGCGGGAGGACGTCTAAAGTGCCTTGTCGCGGCATGGCGATTATAGGGTTTTAATCATCTCTCGTTGGCGCACTACAGCGCAAACAGCAACCTTATGTTTGGGAAGTGCAGGCATCGGTCTCCACTCTGTTTTTTCCCTTATTTTTGGCGTCATAAAGCGCCCTGTCGGCTTTGTCGATAAAGGAGGCCACGGAATCCGTGTCCGAAAATTCGGCCACGCCGGCGCTGATGGTCACCTTGCCCACAAGAGGATACGAGTGGTTTTCAACGGCACGACGCATTTTATCCGCAAGCGCCGAAGCCCCTGCCGCCCCTGTTTCCGGAGCGAGGACGACAAACTCTTCACCGCCATAGCGCCCAAAAATATCAACTTCCCTGATTGTGCTGCCCAGAACATCGGTAATGGTCTTCAGCACTGCGTCGCCCACTGTGTGCCCATGGTTGTCATTTACTGTTTTAAAATGGTCCAGGTCGATCAAAATTAAAGAAAGCGGTCTTGCATACCGTTTCGCTTTCACAATTTCTTTATCCAGGAATTCAAAAAACTTCCTTCTGTTGTAGATCATCGTCAACGGGTCTCTGTCGGAAAGATCACGCAGCCGTTCGTTCGCTTCTACGAGCGCCGCCGTCCTCTCCCGGACCCGTAGTTCGAGCTCAATCTGATATTTTTGCAGGTTTTCTTCCGCTTTTTTTCGCTCGGAAATATCTTCGATTACGCCATCCAGCCATTCAATTTCACCTTGTTCGTTAAAATGCGCGGTGGCGGTGCATGAACACCAGATAAGCGTCCCATCCTTTTTGCGCATGGGTAACTCGGTATCTTTTGCAAAACCCTCGCGCTTAACAGCGTCAAGAAAACGCTCCCGGTCCTGAGGGTTACGGTATATGTCAATTACCGGACGGGCAATGAACTCCTCCCGGGAATCATACCCGAATATTGCCGCCATGGCCGGGTTGGCGTGGATGAAGCGTCCCTGACCGGGGGTATTCCGGAAGACACCGATATGAATATTGTTCACGAGCGTTCGGTATTTCTCTTCACTTTTGGAAAGCGATTTTTCCGTCTCAATGATCCTGAGCGCTTGTTCCGCCAAGTCCGCGATAAAACGCACCAGGGCTTTGTCATAGGCAAGAATATAGTCCACCTTCTCGACGCTGAAAACGGGCAGTGTATCGAGCGCGGCAAGATACGTCTTCTGATCATAGCCGAATTCCCGCGCCTGGCGGCTGAAGTATTCGCGCTCCGGGATTTCGTCCTTGAAGTAAAATTGCGTCAGGAACATGGTCCCCACGTGTTTGTCCGCGACCACGATCGGAATGGCCACGTGCCAGAGGCCGTTTTTGCATTTGTACCGGATCGACTCTCCCTCGACGAGAGAGCCATTTATAGATGAATCGCTCTCCATACATCGTTTGTGGGAAGCGGGGTACGCGCGGTGGAAATTCTTACAGATATCGGTCCAGCCGGCGCTCACGAGAACGGAGGCGTCATAGGCGTCGATTATGCTCAGAGGCAACCCGCTGACGCGAAAGTTGGAGTCAGCGAGTTTTTGGATCAGGGACATGTCTAATAATTCTGAGAGACGGTAATTATGCATGTACCACCTGCCGGCTACAATGTGTAAGCTGAGTTGTAGAGATCAGAGCGGATTTTTGCGCAGAACGGTTGAGCCGGCGCCGTGTTGAAGGAGGTCGAGCATCCGCGTGAGGGACTCGACGTGCAATTCGCTGATGAGTTCCCGGTCCACGCCGCGGTTTCTCTTTTTGTTCAGAAAAGACAGGAACACCATGCTTTTGTAGATCCGCTTGTTGGTCTTAAAGGAAAAAATATAGCTGTCCAGAGAGTTCTCGAGAAGCAGCTCGCTCCTTTTTCTGACGGCCTTGCTGATCAGTACCGTCTGGAGCCAATAAGTCTTGTCGATCAGGCTGTCCGCCTTCATCTCCACCCACGTATGCCCCATATTTCCCAGCTCGTCCGTCAGGGTTTCGTGCGCCACGGTATCCGCGGCCAGGTGCCCCAGGTACCCGTATGCGAACGCGCGCGCGGGCTCGGTGTCGGCCTGGTCCAGAAGTTTGAGGCCGACGTCCCAGGAATGAGAGCTTTTATCGTCAGGGAGATATTTCTTGCCGAGGATCATATCGGCCATGAGATTGCCGTAGAGAAAGTCTTGTTTGTGTTTTCTCAGCAGTCCGAGGATGCCGGCGGGAACCAGCGGCGCGTACGAAAGGAGTTCATTGCCGAGATACATATGGGTCAGGGGACCCCATGCAAAGGCAAATGAGGGGACGAGTATGAATCCGACTGCCAATAAGATGATAATCATAGATTACAGCCTGCGAAACACTTAACGAAAGAGTATCTATGTTACCTCTTACCCGGCACACCGTCAATAGGTATTTTCCGGGCCATTGCCTACGTGCATCCTGCGCAGGATGACGAGGAACAGCCCCCGCAGCCGGACCCGGAGTCCGAAGCAGGCGCGGGGCCGCTCGAAGACCTGCCCATGCCGAAACGCGACATGAGCTTCTCCGTCTTCTTCGAGCCGCACTTTTCGCACGCAACTTCGGGCGAGGCCCCGAACACGATCTTCTCGAAATCAGAACCACAGGCGCTGCAATGATATTCGTAGATAGGCATCGCTCTCCTTTCCGGCAAGCCGAAAAGATACATTCCAAATCACAAGCGCCAAATCACAAATAAATCCCAAAAACCAAAAAACAAGCTCCAAACAATTTGAAAAAAAACTGAAATTTAATGATCTCGCAAAAGTCCATTTTAGCCACAGAGGTCACCGAGGACTCAGAGAAAAGATTTTATTTATTAAAGTCTAACTCTGTGATCTCTGTGTGCTCTGTGGCAAATCCTGACTTCTTACGTTTTCATCAAATTTGATTATTGGTTGTTATTTGAGATTTGTGATTTGGAGTTTGGTGTTTATTTATTTTTCTCCAGTTTCTTCCAGTCCGCAAGGAACTTCTCGATCCCGAGGTCCGTGAGCGGGTGTTTCACCAACTGATCGATAACGCCGAAGGGAATCGTGGCGATGTGCGCCCCGGCCAGGGCTGCGTCCAATACGTGCAGCGGATTCCGCACGCTCGCAACAATGACCTCCGTCGGGTAACCATAGTTGTCATAGATCGTAACGATCTGCCGCACCAGGTCCATGCCGTAGTGACTGATATCGTCAAGCCTGCCGACAAAGGGGCTTACGAAAGCCGCTCCTACCTTGGCTGCAAGCAGGGCCTGCATGGGCGAAAACACCAGGGTCATGTTCACTTTTACG
>JBGPUS010000152.1:0-5932 GCA_041491325.1 Nitrospirota bacterium
GCAGCATGACGGCGCGCCCGTTTATTTTGTAAGGGACAACGGCGTTGGCTTCGACATGGCCTATGCCGGTAAATTATTCAAGCCCTTCCAGCGGCTTCATACCATCGCGGATTTTCCCGGCACGGGTATAGGCCTTGCCCTCGTACAGCGCATTATTCAACGGCACGGCGGACGCGCCTGGGCTGAGGGCGAAGTTGGAAAAGGAGCGGTGTTTTATTTTACGTTGAAATAGAAACTGAGTTTTCCGGCAACCATAGGCTTTAGTAACTATGGGGTCAAATTCTACTCAAAGCGGCAAGAATTTTTTTGCCACAGAGCACACAGAGGGCACAGAGAAAGGCTTGAAAGTAGTTTAAAATACCCCGTTTTTCGCTTCTCTCTGTGTTCTCGGTGACCTCTGTGGCTAAGAAGCTTTCCGGCTTGTCCGGGTTAGGATACTGTCGGGATCGGGCGGAACAATGAAGAAACAAGTTGAGTATCTCCAGAAGTTGTTTTACGATATTTGGAATGATTTTGGAAGCGTTTATCTTGTTGTTAAATATTCAAGTAAAACAATTATCGGGAAACGCGGTTTTTCAGAAGACGAGATGAAGGATGGCTTGATTCTTGTATTTAATAGTAAAACCAATACTAAGTTAGACTGGGATGCTGACGGGAATGTAACCTGCGTTCTCGCATTTGGAACCCGCAAAGAAGATATATTTATTCATCATGACGATCTGCTGGCTGTATTTTCACAAGAAGCGGGAGTACAATTTATCAGAAGCGATATGAATAAAATTCCCGTGGAGACCCCCAAAACCGAAGCCGAACAGGCCGAGAACAAGCAGGTAGTTTCGATGAGCAATTTCAAGAAGCGGAAGCCGACTTTGCGACACTAATGGAAAAAAAGGCTATCGGCAGCAATGTAACCCTGGCTCTTCCCTACGACCATACCGAGAATTCCCTCAGGCAATACCTTGAAGAGCGCCTCAACAGGCCGGTTGCTCTCGTCTTTACGGAGAATTCAACGAGCATGCTGTCGGCACGGATGCGGGACGGCATCCTGCGCGTCCGGCTTCACCGGATGTTTAACAACGCGGACAGCCGCGTGATGGAAGAAGTCACCTCTTTTCTGAATAATAAAAAAGGCGCGATGTCCTTTTTCCGCGGTTTTGTTCGTGAGCATCGTGAACAGCTCACCAAAAGGCCGCCGAACAGGGTCCCGCTCAGGACCCACGGGGAATTCCAAGACCTTCGTAAATTATTCGACGAGGTGAACGAGGAATACTTTGCGGGCACGATCAACGCCGCAATCACCTGGGGCGCGAGCAGTCCCCGCTGCTTCGTGAGAAAAAGAACCCTCGGCAGCTACAGTGAGCGGTCACACACCATCAGGATAAATCCTGCTCTCGACAAGAGGCAGGTCCCGCGCTATTTCGTCGCGTTTGTCGTTTATCACGAAATGCTCCATGCAGCCATCGGCGTATCCCGGAAGGGAGGAAGGCGGAGCGTCCATCCCCGGGAATTCAGACAGCGAGAGCGGCTTTTCAAGGATTACGAGAGGGCCATGGCCTGGGAACGGACGCGATAAGGCGGCACGGCGCGATGGTGACGATGGAACAGAACATTGAAAATGCATCCTGCCCCTTATGTCATGCGGCCAAGACGCGCGAATTTTCCAAAGACGCCCGGCGGGACTATCTTGCCTGCGAGGTATGCAGCCTGGTGTTCGTGCCAGCTTGGCAGTTCTTGTCCGCCGAAGAAGAAAAGAGAAGATACGACCAGCACCGGAACTCTCCCGAGAATTCAGGCTATCGTCGTTTCTTAAGCCGCATGTTAATTCCTTTGCAGGAGCGCTTGACCCCGGGAAGCCGCGGCCTGGATTTCGGCTCCGGTCCCGAACCGGTCCTCTCCGGGATGTTTGAGGCGGCGGGGTATTCCATGGCTATCTTTGACTATTTTTATGCGCACGATCCCGCTGTGTTTGAGAAGCAATACGACTTCATAACCGCCACCGAGGTGGTGGAGCATCTCCATGACCCCAAAGGGGAACTGGATCGGTTGTGGGCTTGCCTGAAGCACGGGGGGAGGCTGGGCATCATGACAAAACTCGCGGTCGAGCAGAACGTATTCCCGCAATGGTATTATAAGAACGACCTTACGCATGTTTGCTTTTTCTCCCGGCCGACCTTTGCCTGGCTGGCCGGCCAGTGGAACGCGGACCTGATGTTCTCGGACAGAGATGCCGTCCTCTTCCGCAAAAAAACCAGCTCGTCTTCTTCACCCCTTGTGCTTGAGAAAGAACTGCCCGAATGAAATCGCTCACCGTGTTGTATCAAGATGAACAATTGATTGCGATCGATAAACCCCCGGGCCTCTTGGTCCACCGCAGCGCCATTGACCGACAGGAAACGGAAAATGCCATGCACCTCGTCCGGGACCAATTGGGGCAATGGGTCTATCCCCTCCACCGCCTCGATAAAGCCACATCAGGCGTTTTGGTGTTTGCATTGGACAAAGAAACTGCCCGGCGCATGACCCAGTCCTTTTCCGAGGGAACCGTTTTGAAATCGTATCTTGCTATAGTTCGGGGGAGCACGAGCGCGGCGGAGCGCATCGACTATCCCTTAAAGGAACTCCGGGACAGGATGACTGATCAAAAAGCGGACCGGGACAAGCCGACGAAGGAGGCCGTCACTGAATATCGAACATTGGCGACTGTCGAGTTGCCTCATCCTGTCGGCCGTTATTCCACGGCACGCTATTCCCTCGTCAAAGCAGCCCCCCGAACCGGCCGCACGCACCAGATACGGCGCCACATGAAACACATTTTCCACCCGATTATCGGCGACACAACCTATGGGGATGGAAAGCAGAACGATTTTTTCCGAAGGAATTTCAACTGTCACCGATTATTGTTGCACGCGCATGAGCTCGTATTTATGCATCCCTACTCCGACCGCCAAATTCAAATTCACGCTCCTTTGGACGACGCCTTCGGAGCCCTTTTGGAGTCCCTCAACTGGGGCAAAGTCGTTTTGATCTGATTCCAAACAAGGTATTTGCAAACACGGATGACCTGCAATGCCGTGGAATTTATATAGCTTTACATCGTTTTCCAAATATGTTATCTATAACACGATAATATGTATACACGAAATGAAAGGTTTTTTCCGAACAAGCAAGAAAAAAATGCTGGACGATTACAAAAAAATTATCGATAGCGCACTTTCCGAAGACCTTGGCCCCGCTGACGTCACCAGCGAGGCGACGATTCGCTCCGATGCCGTGTCCACGGCGGCAATGCTTGCGAAGCAGGACCTCGTGCTTGCCGGTCTCGACGTAAGCAAGTACGTTTTTTTTCATCTTGATCCGAACATCCAGTTCACGCCTTTTGCCAAGGACGGTGACGGCATTCGCGCGGGCACGGAGCTCGCCCGGATTTCCGGAAGCACGAGAGCCTTGCTCGCGGGTGAACGAACGGCGTTGAATATTCTTCAACACCTGTGCGGCATAGCGACGCTAACATCTAAGTATGTTGAAAAATTAAACGGATTGAAAACCCGTGTTTTGGATACGAGAAAGACGCTGCCGGGCCTCAGGCAGCTCGAAAAGTACGCGGTGCGCATGGGCGGCGGGACAAACCATCGCTTCGGACTTTTTGACGGCGTGCTGATCAAAGACAATCATATCAAGGCGTCGGAAGGCATTATCAAAGCAGTGGAACGCGCAAGAAAAAGTGCGCATCATCTGCTCTGCGTTGAAGTGGAAACCAAGACCCTCGACGAGGTCCTCGAAGCGCTGGCCGTGGGCGCGGACGTCATCATGCTCGACAACATGCCGATCGACATGATGCGCGAAGCGGTCAAGCTGGTCGACGGCAGGGTCCCTTTGGAAGCGTCCGGCAACGTGACGCTCGATACGATACGGCATATCGCTGAAACGGGTGTTGACTTTGTCTCCGTGGGGAGCTTGACCCATTCGGCGCCGGCTGCGGACATAAACATGAAAATAAAATGACAGGGGCGCAAGGGTATCGGGGCAATAAAGAGCGTGCTGCACAACGCTCCTCGCGGTGCCGGGCGTTTTTTGGTATTGCCAGTTCACAACACCGGTTCCCGTTATTTCAATCATTATGTCCAAAGAAAAAATTCTGAATCTTCTCCGGTTGTCGCACACGGGATTTCTTTCCGGAGAGGAGCTGGGGAGAAAGACCGGCATTTCCCGCACGATGGTATGGAAGCACATCAAGTCGCTGGAGAACGAGGGTTTCGGCGTCGAGGCCGTGCCTTCGCAGGGATACCGGATCACGAGCGAGCCCGACGTCCTCAGGAAAAGCGACGTGCGGCAGGCGCTCAAGACCGGGCTTATCGGCAGAGAATTCCGGCTCTTGCCCGAGGTCGCCTCGACAAACACGCTTGCCATGGAAATGGCCTCGAACGGCGCGCCGGAGGGCACGGTTATAATCGCCGAAACCCAGACGGGCGGCAAGGGGCGGCTCGGCAGGACGTGGATATCGCCGAAAGGGAACGTTTACCTCAGCGTTATTCTGCGGCCGAATATCCCGGTACAGAATGCGCCGCTTATTACGCTCATGGGAGCGGTCGCCGTGGCCTCGGCGATCACCGCAGCCGCGAAGGTTTCCGCGGCCATCAAGTGGCCGAATGACATTTATGTGTCCGGCAAAAAAGTAAGCGGGCTGCTCACGGAGATGAGCGCTGAACAAGACCGGATTAAGCACATCGTACTGGGCATCGGTGTGGACGTGAACATGGACCTTGCCGTTCTGCCCGTTGAACTCCGCGCGCTCACGACGACGCTTGCTCTTGAAGCAGGGAAGAGGATAGACAGGACGGCGCTTGTTCGCCGGTTGTGCATGGACCTTGAACGCTGGTATGGGGCATTCCTAAAAGACCCGTCGGCTGTGCTCAGGGAATGGGAAAAGTTTAACATGACGACCGGCAACACGGTGGCGGTGAGAGGTCTTAGCGAAACGTTTGAAGGCCTGGCCAAGGGTATCGACAGCGAGGGCAGGCTCCTTGTCGAGCTCGGCGACGGCACAATACGCAGGGTTGCGGCGGGCGATGTGACGATCTTAAAAAGATAGTGGACGAGGCCCCTTGGACGAACGGCCGTCGAACGCAATCGGCTTTTTATATTCCCTGGCCCCTGCCTGCGCCCAGCGCTTACGAGTGCATCGCGCCCTGCAGGGTGGCCCCTGAACCCCGAACCCCGTTTTTCCGGAGGAATTATGCTCTTAGCCATCGACATCGGCAATACGAATGTCGTTCTTGGCGTGTTCAACAAGGACAAACTCGTCCAGAACTGGCGCGTGGGCACGAACGTTCAGTTCACGCCGGACGAATACGCCATGACCTTCAAAGACCTCTTTAATTTCACCGGCATAGAGTTGAAACAGATAACCGGCGTCATTATCTCGACCGTGGTGCCGCCTCTTTTGCCGGTCATGATAGAAATGTCGAGGAAGTACTTCCGGGTCGAGCCGATGGTCGTAACGCACATGCTTAAGACCGGTATCACCATCCTGTATGACAATCCCAAGGAAATGGGCGCCGACCGCATCGTGAACGCGGCGGCCGCTTATAAAATATTCGGCGGCCCGATCATCATCGTTGACTTCGGCACAGCGACTACGTTCTGCGCAGTGACGAAAGACGGTGAGTATTTGGGCGGCGCCATAGCGCCCGGCGTAAAAATATCCGCTGAGGCCCTGTTCCAGAGGGCATCCAAGCTGCCGAGAGTGGAGCTGTCCAAACCGCCGGTAGTCATCGGCACGGACACCATTACTGCAATGCAGGCAGGCATCATCTACGGCTATGCCGGACTGGTTGACGGCATTGTGGAGAGAATGAAAAAAGAATTGTCGAGCGAGGCCAAAGTTGTGGCGACCGGCGGACTGGCTGAATTGGTTTCCCCGGAGACAAAAACC
>JBGPUS010000153.1:0-5830 GCA_041491325.1 Nitrospirota bacterium
CGCCCTGGATCACCGTCCATTTCTTGGTCTTCATCATGGTCATGAAAATATTGTAAAGAAATATAAGGGCCACGATCACGATGCCGAATTTCAGGACCGTGGGCTGTTCGAGAAACGGCATACCCCAGGACCAGCCGAACAGATAGCCGACGATGGCCGCAACACCGATGACCGCGAACAGCAGGAGCTGGAACAGTGCGAGTTTTGTGCTGTAGAGTTCGGTCTGCGCCTCTTCAGGAATGATATAATACGTTCCGCCCATAAAGCCGAAGAGCAGCCAGACAACGAGAAGGTTGATGTGGATCGCCCGCGCGGTGTTGAACGGCAGGATTGAGAGCAGCGGGTCCGCATCCCAAACATATTTGGCGCCCAGGACCAGGCCGAAAACTACCTGGAGCCCGAAAAGCAGCACCGCGACGATAAAATAGTTCAAAGCTGTTTTCTGTGATTCATATTTCATCGGACCCCTCCTTATCGCAGCCCTGCGAGATAGCGCGCAAGGTCGTCAATGTCTTTTTGGGGCAGCTTGGAATAACCCGGCATGATGGATTTCTTGTTGTGAGCTTTCGGGTTCTTTAGCTGCGTTTCGAGCCATTTGACATCATGTTTTTTACCGGCCTGGGAAAGATCCGGTCCGACTTTGCCGCCCACGCCGCTGATCATGTGGCAGGCGGCACAGCCCTGGGCCTTGTAGACTGCGTCGCCCGCGCCGACTGAGGTAACCGCGGCCGCAACCAGGGGCTTAGGAGGCCAATTGTTCGTGTCTATGCCGTTCACCCAGGTAAGAAACGCGACCAGATCCGCCGTTTCCTGGTCTTTCAGGCCGAGGTTCGGCATTTTTCGGGGATTGGGCCAGACTTTTTCGGGGTCCTTTAAAAATCTCGTAAGCCACTCCTCATCCCGGTAACTCATGACTTTGGTCACGTCCGGCGCATAGTACCCCCCGATTCCCAGGATCGTATGGCAATCGTTGCAATTGTATTTCTGCCACACCCACTTGCCCGCGACAACGTGGGCATTCAATTTCTCTTCCTGCGTCCTCTTCGGCATCTGCTTCAGAGAGTCAAACGTAAGGACCAGGAAAATCACAGCGGATATAGCCGTGCCCCAGATGAAAATCGCCTTTCCTTGCGACAGCGTCATAGTTCCTCCTTTCGACAGTAGGCAATCCGCAATAATGTCATTCCCGCCCCTGCTAAAATCATGCCGGGGCAGGCTCTGAGCGGGAATCCGGTTTTTTATCGATTAAAACCAGGTCCCCGATAGAGTCATTCGAGGATGACAAACAGAGGGATTATTCCTAATTCCAATATGAAATCGTAAATAAGTGATTTTTCAAATCTACGCTGAGATCACTCCAACGCCCCTAACTGCTCCAGCTTATCGCTCCGACGGGACAGGTGTCCAGGGCCTCCTGACAATTGCAGGTCCCGCATTTATCCGGACCGATCACGTTCGATTTGTCTTCAATGAGTTCAAAAACCTGAGGGCAAACCTCCGCGCAATGACCACATCCGATACAAATATCTTCATCCACTACGGGTTTTTTCAACAGAACTCCTGCGTTGCTTGCTGTTTATTTTTTGGATGTTCGAGTCTTTCATCCAGTTCGCGGCATGGTTGTAAAAAGCAACCTGTTGGCAGCCGATTTTAAACCTTCTCGAAGGCATCCTTGCCCGCACCGCATACCGGGCAGACCCACGTATCGGGAATCTTTTCAAAGGGCGTTCCCGGAGCTATGCCTCCATCGGGATCGCCGACCGCAGGGTCGTATATCCAATCACACACAGTGCATTTCCAGTTTTCCATTCAGGATACTCCTTTTTGACGGGCCTATTTTATTGAATCGGAAGTAACATTAAGGTGTTAATGCAATTTTTCGGGTCCGAACGATCAGGATACAAAAGCATGTGACCAAGTATAGCATATTGCGTTTGAGGTCGCGTTTAATCAGAACAAAAAAAGCCACCGATTTTGAGGCTGGTTACGTGAGCCGTTTCCTGAACCGCAGGGAACTGATCGTAATGACAACCAAGCCCAGGGCCAAAAGCGCGGCGAGGTGGGGCCACAGAATGGACAGACCGTTTCCTTTCAGGAAAATTCCGCGGATTATGACGAGGAAATAGCGGAGCGGGTTCAGATAGGTCGCGTATTGGAAAAATGCCGGCATGTTCTCGATAGGAAACATGAACCCGGACAACAGAACAGCAGGCATATAAAAAAGGAACGTCGCCATGAGCGCCTGCTGCAGGGTGCCCGCGATGGTGGAAATAAAAAGACCGATACCGAGCACGGAGAGCAGGTAGATCGCCGTGGACAGCGGAAGCAGGGCGAGTTGGCCCTTTATCGGGATGTGGAACGTGAGAACGGCGAAAACCGTCACGAGCACCATCTCAAAAAAGGCGATGCAGGCAAAAGGAATCGTCTTTCCGAGGATGAATTCCGCGGGCGTGAGCGGCGTGACCATGAGCTGTTCCATTGTGCCGACCTCGCGTTCACGCACTACGGCCATGGATGTCAGGAGCAGCGACGTAAGCATAATGACCATGGCTATAACACCCGGAACATTGTAGTTTTTGCTTTTCAGCTCAGGATTGTACCAGGCCAGGGTCCTTACGTCCAGGGCCGGCGGAGGCCCCGCGCCGCTCACGGCGTCTTGCGAATATTTTTGGATGATCCGGGCCGCGTAATTCATGGCAACCGTCGCGGTGTTTGAATCCGTGCCGTCCAGAATGACCTGGACCGCGGCTGGAATATGCCGCCTGACGTCCGATGAAAAACCGTGATTGATCTGGATTGCTGTCGTGACCATGCCGCGATCCAGCAAATCGCGAAGGGCCTCGCCGGATTCGGGTCGATGAAGGATGGCAAAGTATCCCGAAGAAGCGAACCGTCGCGTCAGTTCACGGCTTTCCGGGGAACGGTCCAGGTCGTAGACCGCGGTCGGAATATTACTCACATCGGTGGTGACCGCGTACCCGAACACAAGGGTTTGGAGCAAGGGGATGACAAAAACGATCGCTTTCATGCGTTTATCGCGAAAAATATGGATAAACTCCTTGATGACCATCTGTTTTATTCGTTCCACGCTTTCGTGAAGCTTTTTCACCCTGCCCCCTGCTCCGAACCTATTCCGCTATACGATCTTCTTCTTGAACTTCTTATTTGCGACAATAAAGATAAAGATTCCGAAGACCGCGAGAAACAGCGCTTCCACGACAAGAAACCGCAGCCCGCTTTCCTTGAGAAATATTCCCTTTACCACCGTCACGTAGTATCGGGCCGGGATTATCCGGGTGAGCACTTGAAGCGGCACGGGCATGTTAGAAATAGCGAACATGAAGCCTGAAAGAAGAAACGCCGGAAGAAAGGTCGCAACCATGGCAATCTGGCTTGCCACAAGCTGCGCTTTCGTTATGATCGATATGACCATGCCGAGCCCGAGCCCGCCGAACAAAAAGAACGAGGTGAGAACGGCCAGCAGAAAAATACTCCCTCTGAGCGGAACGCCGAACAGGGTCGTCGCCGTCAGGACCGAAATGCTCACGTCAAAAAATGCGATCAGGAAATACGGAATGAGTTTCCCGAGGACCAGTTCGGGCGTCTTAACGGGAGTGGAGATCAACTGTTCCATGGTGCCCCGCTCCCATTCACGCGCAAACGTGAGCGACGTCAGGAGCGCCGCGATCACGACCATGATAACCGCAATAAGTCCCGGAATGATGAAGTAGCGCGATTTCAACTCCGAGTTGTACCACACCCGCACGCGCGCATCCACGGCAGGCGGCCCTTTCTGTCCGCTTAGGCGCTGGGCGTAACTTCCGGCAAAGGCCTGGATGTATCCCAAAGCGATGGCGGCTGTATTGGAATCGCTGCCGTCGACGATAATCTGGAGCTGGGCCGTTCTTCCGGCATGAATGTCTTTCGCAAAACCGGACGGTATCGAGATCGCGACCCGCGCTTTGCCGGAATCGAGATACGCATCGATATCCCCGTGTTCCGTTGCATGACGGACCACGGTAAAATATCCCGAAGAGCCGAGTTCGCCGATGAGTCCCCTGCTGACGCTGCTGTGGTCGCGGTCGTAAACCACGGTCGTGAGCTGGTTCACGTCGAGGGTGATGGCATACGCGAAAATGAAGAGGAGCATCACCGGCATGAGAAAGGCCATGGCGAGGCTTAAGGGGTCGCGCCGTATCTGGATAAGTTCTTTTACGGCAATAGCTTTAATACGAAGAATTCTCATAGGCATCAAGAGCGGGCTATTTTATGATTCTTCGATCAACGTCACGAACACGTCTTCGAGCGACGGAGCAATCTTGTCGATGGCGCGCACCGAAATGCCCGCTTGTTCGAGTATCCTCCGAAACTCGGGGGCCGCGGTGTCCGCCCTGTCTACCACGGCGTGTAGAGCGCTGCCGAATATCGCCGACTCCTTCCCCTGCTTGTTCAGGGCATCAAGCGCCTCCACCGGTTTATCAACTTCTATTTCAAGCACGTCTTTGCTCATATGTTTCAGCCGTAATTCGTTCGGCGAGCCCTCGGCTATGATCTTCCCGCGGTAGATCAAGGCAAGGCGGTCGCAATAGTCGGCCTCGTCCATGTAATGGGTCGTAACAAAAACCGTCGTACCTGCCGTAGACAACTCGTAGATCAAAGCCCAGAAATTTCTACGCGAAACCGGGTCCACGCCCGAAGTCGGCTCATCCAGAAAGAGTATTCGCGGCTCGTGAAGAATAGCGCAGCCGAGGGCAAGCCGCTGCTTGTACCCGCCGGGAAGGGTTCTCGTGAGGGTGTGTTCCCGGTCCGTCAGGTCCGCCATGTCCAGGACCCATTGTCTGCGGGCAATCTTTTTTTCTTCGGGAACGCTATAAATACCGCTGAAGAAGTTTATATTCTCCGTCACCGTGAGGTCGTCGTACAGGGAGAATTTTTGAGACATGTAGCCGATGGTCTGTTTTATCTTCTCCGACTGCGCTACAATGTCGTAGCCTCCTACCGTTCCCGTCCCTCGCGTGGGCATGAGCAGTCCGCACAACATACGGATCGTCGTCGATTTGCCTGCTCCGTTAGGACCGAGGAAGCCGAAGATCTCGCCTTTCCCGACCTTGAGACTGACGTTGTCCACGGCCGTAAAACCGCCGAACGTGCGGGTCAAGGCATCTACTTTTACGGCAATATCGGGCATCAACTATGCTCCCGGCCGAGATAGCGCCGGCCTTTCCGAAGCATTCTCTACCATCGCGATAAACACATCTTCCAGCGACGGCAGAATGGGGCGCTGGTCTTTTATGCGGATCCCGGCGTTTGCAAGTTTCTGTATTACAAGATCAACAAGCTCGCTGTTCTCCAGGGTAATATGCAGTTTGTCGCCGTAGATGCTGACGGCTTTAACTCCTGGGATGGAAACTGCGATCGTCTGCGCGGAACGGGCGTCATCCATCCACACCTCAAACAGGGGAAACCCGAGCGAGCGCTTTACGTTCGAGGGTGTGTCCTGCACCAGGCTTCTCCCTTTATGCAGAAGACCGATCCGGGAGCACCGTTCCGCCTCGTCGAGATACGCTGTGGAAAGGAAAATGGTAACGCCTTCCTTCAGAAGACCGTACAGGATCTTCCAGAAATCCCTGCGCGACACCGGGTCTACGCCGTTCGTGGGTTCGTCGAGGAACAACACCTCGGGAGTATGGATCAGGGAGCAAGCCAGTCCGAGCTTCTGTTTCATGCCGCCCGAGAGCTTGCCGGCGGGCCGGTCCTTAAAAGGCGTCAGGTTGCTGAACCCCAGCAGCCGTTCGATCCGCGGGGGGCGCTCTTTGGCAGGCACTTCATA
>JBGPUS010000154.1:0-5816 GCA_041491325.1 Nitrospirota bacterium
GATCACGATTGAAAAGCGTGGCGTGCCGAAGCGGCCGGAGCTATGGCGCGGAAGCGGTCGCGTGGACACGTCTAAGCGTTACTTTAGCGGAATTTCATGAATGTTGCAAGGGAAAGAACTTGTATCTATTTAGCACAAGGCAAGCACATTGCAACACACATTTTTGCCATGTTGTCATTCCCGAAGACGCAATCGGGAATATGGTGTCAGTTAAACCAGGTCCCCGATAAAACCATTCGGGGAAGACCATTAAGGGGGGGAAGCCGCTTGAGGATAGCGGAATTGATATCTCATTTCTACAACGTAAAATAAAACGTCGCGCCCTGGTCCGTTGCTCCTTCGGCCCAGATTCTGCCGCCGTGACGCTGGATGATGCGCAGCACCGTGGCCAGGCCGATTCCGAGGCCGGGAAACTCTGATTCCGTATGGAGTCGGCTGAACGGCTGGAAGAGCTTTTCCGCGTAGTGCATGTCAAAGCCCGCGCCGTTGTCGCGGACGTAGTAAATTGTTTTACCGTCCATTTCGGTTGCGCCGAATTCTATTTTTGCCGCTGCATGGCGGCTCGTGAATTTCCAGGCATTGTTCAGCAGATTTTCGATCACGGCCTGCAGCATCGTTTTATCGCCCTTGACCTTTATCGTATCGGCGATGACGAATTCAACCTGCCGTTCCGGGTTTTGTTTCCGAAGGACATCCCCTGCAATTCGCACCAGGGCGGCGAGGTCCACGGTATTCTCTTGCAGCTCGGCGTGAGTCAGCCGCGCCATGCTCAGCATTGCGTCTATGAGCTGGTTCATGCGGCCGGAAGCGGAATGTACCCGCCGAAGGTAGTCCCGGCCTTTTGCATCGAGCCCGTCCGCGTGTTCTTCCAGGAGCGCCCGGGTGAAGCCCTCGATGGTCCGAAGCGGCGCCTTCAGGTCGTGGGAAACGGCATAGGAAAATGATTCCAGTTGCGCGTTGACCGCTTGCAGGTCATATGCCCGGTGTACCAGCGCGGCGTGGGCTGTTTTCAGCTCGTCCTCGGCCCGCTTGCGTTCGGTCACGTCGCTTACGGCCGTGCGGCACACGCCCGGGTCCTCTTCTCCCATTTTAAAAGAGAGACTGTGCAATTGCGCGTGGAACACCCTGCCGTCTCTCCCAAGAAACGTGAGATCACAGGTCTGGAGGGTCTGCGTTCTAAAGACCTCCAAAAGATAGTTGCGAAAGTTCGCCCGATGGGCCGGATCAACGAAACCCCGGATCGGTTTGGAGAGCAAGAACCTTTTTTCCATGCCGAGCATGTTCGCGCCGGTAAGGTTCACCTCCTGAATCAGGCCTTTCATGTCGAACGTAAAGTAGCCCACGGGCGAAAATTCGTAGAGGTCGGCGTACTTCGCCCGGGATGCTTCGAGCTCCACCCGCGCCCGGCGCAGTTCCTCGTTCTGCATTTCAAGCTCGATCTGGTGCGTCCCGAGTTCGTTGACCAGATGTTTGACATCCTTCTTGGAAAGACCGTCAAGCCGCGTGGACTGCTCGCTGAGCCGCTTTTCAGCCTTTTTTCGGAGAGCGGCCAGGCTGTTTGATTTCAGCTTTGACTTTGCCTTGGATGTTGCTTTGTCTTTAGGTTTGTTTTTTTTGTTCATAACGCTGACCTTTAATTACGGCCTTGAGCGGATGCGTTCTCAATCAACCGCCTGTTTCAAGTTAACGCCACATCAAGAATAGAAACATGAGACTGCCAACTTGGGACTTAAGATTAGTTTTCAGTAATATCCTCTATCGCCAGAAGGATGGTCTGGGTCTCTGCCCCGTCGTGCATAATCCTCCGGCCGTTCAAGAGCATCTTCCGTCTGCCGAGCAAGGGGAAGTCGTGCTCCACGACGAAGTCCTTGAATTGGTTGCTTTGGGGCAAGATTTCTTCAAGGGCCTTCCTGAGCGCCGGGATGTCCCACTGGTGGTTGCCAAGTTCGTAGACAAGCTTCCGCGCCGTGTCTTCCGGGCTCACCTGGAACAAGGCGTAGAATGCCTTGTTCGCCGAAACCACGCGGAGCCCCGCGTCGAGAACAAGGAGCGGCTCCCGCACCGTGTCGACGACGCAAAACGCCAGCGCATCCTGGAGCGCCGCCTGCAGCCGTTTCTGCTCCGTGATCTCCACGAAGGTGACGACCACGCCCTCGATGACGTTGGTCGAGGTCCGGTAGGGAATCGTCCGCACAAGATACCATGTCCCTTCCTGGTGCCTAGCGATCTTTTCCTTCATGGCCAGGGTCCGGAGAACCTCTTCCGCGTCTTTCAGCAGCTCAGGATACTCGATCTGGAGGGAAATGTTGCTTAAGGGCCGCCCCACGTCCGTCTGGATCAGGTTGATGACGCGGGTCGCGTCATCAGTGAAGCGTTTGATACGGAGGTCATTGTCGAGGAAGATAGTGGCTATCCTGGTGCTGGACAGGAGGTTCGTCATATCGTTGTTCACCTGCGCCAGGTCGTCCATCTTTTCCTGCAGCTCGGCGTTCACGGTCATCAGTTCCTCGTTGGACGACTGGAGTTCCTCCTTCGACGTCTCCAGTTCCTCATTCGTGCTCTGCAGCTCCTCGTTTGCGGACTGGAGTTCCTCATTCGCGGACTGGAGCTCTTCGTTCGCCGTGTCCTGCTCCTCGATGGCGGTCTGGAGGTGTTCCTTCGTGGACCTGACCTCGAATTCCATCTCAACAATGCGCTGCTTCAGTTTTTTCTCAGACGTCGTCCGAGGCCTGCCCGCCTTCTCCGGCTTCCGGTCGGTAACGTCCGTGAACACGACGAGCAGGAGCCCTTGGAGACGCTCCGGCTCCCGGAGGTAATGCACGTCGAGGTTGATCGTCTGGAAACTGCCGTTGGTCTTGACCTGCAGGCCTTCGACGGTTGCGTCGCTTTTCTTCGTTGACGCGTGGCGCAAAGCGGTGCGCAGATCAGGCCGCAGGCCCTCGCGCGCCATGTCGAGAATGTTCAGGTTCGCCTTGCCCGCTGCCGGTTCCAGGTATTTGCCGGTCCTGCCGTGGACAAAGACGATAGCGCCCCCCCGGTCCACCACAACGCAGGGCGGCGCATGGCGCGCGAGCAGGATCTTTTCCGTGGCCTCGACCACGCTCAGATCCCGCGGTTTTATCATTTCCGACACCTGCGGCAACAGGGCCGCTGGTACGGGACGGAGGGCAATGGGCACGGCCTCGGTCCTGCGCGCCTTGAAGATGCGCCACTTCTTGTCCAGCACGGAGAAGAGGTCCACGGCTTCGCCGATGGTCTCGGAAGAGCCGAGAAAGAGAATGCCTTCGGCGTTCAACGCATAGCGAAACAGGGGCAGCACCCGCTTCTGCAACTCGGCGCCCATATAGATGAGAAGGTTCCTGCAGCTTATCAGGTCCATCTTCGAGAACGGCGCGTCCTTGTTGACGTCGTGCGCGGCGAAGATGACCGTTTCGCGGAGCTCGTCCTTGATCTTGTAGAAGGTGTCTTTCTTGGTAAAGTAGCGGCCCAGCCGCTCTGGAGACACGTCCACGGAGATGCTGTTCGGGTAGATTCCGGAACGGGCCATCTCGATGGCGCCGCTGTCGAGGTCCGTGGCGAAGATCTGCACCTTGTGCTTCTCTTTCAGCTTCTGGTTATATTCGTGGAAGAGAATGGCCAGGGAATAGGCTTCTTCGCCCGTGGAACACCCCGGGACCCATACCCGCACCGGGTGGTCCTGCGGCCTGTTCTGAAAGATGAGGGGCAGGGCCTTTTCCAAAAGGGCCTCGTAGGCCTCGGCGTCTCGAAAAAAATTAGTGACCCTGATGAGGAGTTCTTTAAAGAGCGTGTCGATCTCCTGCGGGTTGTTTCTGAGATAGGCAAGGTAGTCGGACGAGTTCTCAACCTGGAGCACGGCCATTCTGCGCTCGATCCTCCGTATGACCGTATTGTGTTTGTAGAGAGAGAAGTCGTGGCCGGTCTTTGAGCGGATGAGCACGAAAATCTTCTGGAGCGCATCAAGCGGTTTCGCCTCGGGTTTTTCCATCAGACGGAGAAGACGATGCACAGGGCTTTTGACGTAGGCCAGCAAATAGGCGGGCATCTGGTCCGGCGGCAGAACGTAATCCGCTAGGCCGGTGGCGACGGCGCTTGCCGGCATGCCGTCGTACTTGGCGGTTTTTGGATCCTGCACCAGCACAAGACCACCTGCTCCTTTGACGGCCCTAAGACCGAGCGTGCCCTCGGTGCCCGTGCCGGACAGAACGATGCAGATAGTATTCTCGCCCTGGTCCTGGGCCAGTGCCCGGAAAAAGAAGTCAATGGGGTGACGCAGGCTGCGCCGTTCCATGACATCGAGGAGTTGAAGCGTTCCGTGCAGAATGGACATGTCCTTGTCAGGCGGAATAATGTATACGCAGTTCGGCTTCACCTTCACGCCGTTTTCCACCTGCACAACGGGCATCTTCGTGTCACGGGAGAGGAGTTCGGGCATGATGCTCTTGTGTTCGGGAGACAGGTGGGGAATCAGGACAAAGGCCATGTTGCTGTCCTCGGGCATGCTCTTGAAGAACAGCTCAAAGGCCTCCAGCCCGCCGGCCGAGGCGCCGATAGCCACGATAGGGAAGGCATTAGCGAGGTGGTTTATTCCGAATGGTTCGGCTGCTTGCACTAATGCGGGTTTGGAGTGGACGGAGCGTGAAGTGTCTGTTTTCGACCGGGGAGTCCTTTTTTTACTGCTTTTTTTGAGCGCCATTGTTCACCTGGTCTTTCGGATAATCTTAAAAAAAGCGGCAAACCGTGAATATACGTAACTACTCAGCTATTCTCAAAGCGGTTTTCAAAGACCCTTAACTGGTCATCGCGAGTGCTTTTATCGGGGAGCTGGTTGATCGCGGTTGCGTTTTGCCGGTCATCCGAAAAGCCCGATGAAGGCGGCCTCGTTCAGACGCGCTTCGCATGATGATGCCCGTAATTTCAGGCCGAAGGCGTTACTCATTGCTGCGAAGTATAGCGGAGTTTATCGATAAAAGATAGGGGAAAGAGGGCGTTTCAACGAAAGCAGCGCGCATCAAGCACAAGACGATTGAGTCGGCGCTTCGGTCATCATCCAGGAAGACAGCCTTGTTCTCAACAACAACGCCGATTAACCTGAAATAGGACTAAAAAAGTGGTATATTTCGGGCAACTGCACCGGTCGCAGTAGCAACGAGGTAGCGACGATGAGGGACAATTATTGCACGGGCGCCGAATGCCTCACACCGGATGAGGAAGCTCAGCGGGACCATCGCGAGAGTGACGAGCCCGGCCTGCCGGGGCCGGTCAGGCAGTATAATCAACTGCTCGAAGCGCTTCCCGATGCCATGGTTGTCGTCGACCAGGGTGGTAAAATCCTGTACATCAACGCCCTGCTTTCCGCCTTGTTCGGATATGCGAAAAAGGAACTGCTCGGGAGAAACCTTGAAACGCTGATGCCGGAGCGCTTTCGCACGCGCCATCGGAAAAACATAGCGGAGTACATGTCCCAACCCCGCTTTCGTCCCATGGGGATCGGGCTGGAACTGTACGGCCTGAAAAAAGACGGCACGGAATTCCCGATCGACATCAGTCTAAGTTACTTGACGACCGACGAAACGCTGGTGGCGATGGCAGCCGTGCGGGACATAACGGAACGAAAAAATATCGAGCGCAAGGCCGAACTGAACTATCGGATTCAGAAAGCCATCAGTTCCGTGCTGAAAATCTCCCTGGAACCCATATCGCTCGACGACCAGATGAACCGCGTGCTCGAACTGATCCTCACGGTGCCGAGTTTTGCGGTCAATACGCGCGCAAGCATATATCTTACTGAAAGTGGC
>JBGPUS010000155.1:0-5784 GCA_041491325.1 Nitrospirota bacterium
AAAGCTCATGAGCACCCATGAGCTTCTGCAAGGGATGGCTCTGCCCATAGGCGAAGAGCGCGACGGGATCACCGTGGAGAACGCGAAGCAGACGATCTGGCTCGCCGACCAGCTCTCGCGGATCGGGAAAAAGTTCGACCGCTACCCGGATGTGAAGTAGGATGCGAGCTGAGGTGGTCAATAACCGCACTCCTCCTAAAACCAAGTTTATATGAAAAGCCGCGCAAGCTACAAGGAGGTTGGCACCATGGCGACAAAAACCTTAAGCATACGCATAAATAACGATGACTATGAATTTCTTTCATCTTTGGCAAAAGAGGAGCGTGGAGATATGTCCACGGCCGTTCGAGAGCTTGTCGATCTCGGCAGGATCATGCTCGCCGTGGAGAAGTACAAACGATCCGAGGCGTCCCTCGAAAGGGCCGCTCGGCTGGCGGGGGTGTCGCTGGCAAAGATGATGGACCTTCTCAGAGAATACGGGGTTGAGGCAAACCTGGAATACGAAGATTACCTCAAGGGACTCAAGACGATCCGCAAGGTGTGGTGATTTCCTTGTAACGCTCAACCGGCTCACATTCAAGCTGCAGGCCGACTGCCGTTTTCAGGTTCATTCAAGCACGGCGAATGCCGGGGTTTTTCTTAAGGCCCGATCGAAGGTTGTGGTATAAACGCATCCCTGGGCCTGGTTGATCCTGCCGATAAGGTAATCCGCAAAATCTCCCTTTCCTTCGCGATAATCATGGACTGCCTGTCGCACCACGTCCTTCAACTCGACCTCAAGCTGCTTTGTCACAAGTATTTTCTCAAGCATGCCGTTGATCGTCGCTTTATCCAAACTTGCCGCATGGCTCCCGAGAATTTTTTTAGGCTTTTTTCTCGCCTAATACTTGATGATGTAATTTACAACTAAAGACGGTTGTAAGTTATTATGCGCACCGCCACTGCCCGCGTTATTAATAGACAGAGAATACCCCACTGGACCACCTGCAGACGCATTAGAAGCCAACGCGATGCTATCGGCGTTTACTGGGCCAGCAGGAATGCTTACTGTTCCAGTATGGCTGTGGGCGGGCATTTCAGCAATCGTTAGTGTGTGACTTTCTTCCCCCCCCTTATTGCCGACAGCATTCCCAAGCGTAGCCGTCCCTGTACCGCCAGCTCCGACCGCTACGCGCCGGCGAAAATCCGGCAGGTTAAAAGTTGTTGAATCATCTCCAGCACCGTACGTTGTGCCGATAGCGGCGAACAAAGTTGCATACGTTGTCCTTGACACTGCCGATCCGTCAGCAAGCAGCCACCCCCCGGGAGCCGCTGCGCCGCCATACATGACCATGGTTCCCGCCGGTAGGAGATTGAAGTTCCCGTTTACAGTAAGATCACCGTTTGCCGCGAAAGTATTTCCTCCGAGAAGTAGCAATACAGCCAATAAAACTAATGGCTTTTTCATGATTTACTTCCTCCTTTAATTTTTATAATTCTTGTAAGTAAAAGATCCCGGCAGTCATCGCCTCAGGTTTATTTCTATAGATGCGTGTAATATAGTTGAGTAAACGACTGTCAATAGTGTCGCCACCATATAGTAATTCCGGGTATCTGTCTATCACCCGGTCCGGGTATTTTTCGGGTATACGTTCTTTGTCCTTCTTTATATTTCAATAGGTTGCAAAATCAGTGTTATTTTTATTTGGCAATCCTTCCGACAACGAAAGGGTATTCACTCATCGCTGGTTCAATAATGACGATAGATCGGTATAAACGGGAAAGCGGCCTGAGACATTCAGAAAACAAGAAAGCAAAAATACTGAAATACTGTTTCCGTTTGACTTCCTATGCCTCTTCGTGATACAGTTTTGCCGTTTAGCAAAGGGGGGACGTGCATGGTGTCCAAACGGTTTTATCTTCCTGCAGTCGCTGCATTCATAATCCTCACGATAGGTGCCCCGAATGCAGCTTTGGCAACTACCCGCATTGTCGACATGAGCGCTACGACGTGCGACTCTACCTTGTTGGTAAACCCATGCTACAGGTCTATCTCTGCGGCCCTGACCGCTGCGGCAAACAGCGACACCATAGAAATTCATCCCGGCACGTATACTGAAACGATCATGCTGACCAAACCACTGACCATCACCGGCACGGAAACAGCTCGGACAATCTTGTCCGGCGGCGGATTAGGCCCCATCATAACTGTAAGCGGACAAATCGGCGTCGCGATCAGGAAACTTTCTTTCACGTCCGCCACGACCGGCATCCTGGTGCAAAGCTCCTCCTCAGTCACGATTACCAACAATGTCTTTCGGGTCGGGACCACCGGCACGGGAATCGATGTCGAAAGCTCATCAACAGCGATAATAGATAACAATACGTTTTATCAAAACCTGAACGCTCTTTCTTTCGCAAGCGGCACGACCGTAACAATCCTCAATAACATATTCTCGAACAACACGGGAACAGCCGTCAGCACGACTATAACTGCCTCGTCCATACACAACAATTGTTATTTCAGCAATAACACCAATGGACAGGTAACTGCCGACAATCCGACGACCGACGTTACGTCGGATCCGCTTTTCGTCAATGCTGGTCAGGGGGACTTTCATCTGAAAACACTGTCATCCGCCATTGATACGGGGGATACCTCTGTGGGAAATGACAGCATCGACAGCACAACGCCGGATATCGGCTCATACGGCGGACCCAATGCGGACACGATACCATATCCGATTTCTAATTTGTCCATTGTGACATACACGCCGACATCAATAACCGTTACCTGGTCAGCCAATACCTGTTACCAGGTTACCGGTTACAATGTGCATTACGGCACGTCATCCGGTTCTTACACAGCGACGTCAAACGCGGGCACTGTTATACCCTTTGTGATTACCGGTTTATCCGCGGCCTCGGCCCCTACGGGTGCGCCGGTGCTTGCCGACGACATCGCAAACCAAACACTTCTTCTCAATTGGACGACAACCGGGGTATCGGGCGCAACAGGCTATGAAGTCCGCTACAGTGACACTGTAACTCCCCCGCTTTCGCCGGCCATTGATGCTGGAAACACGTCATTGTACGCCCTTACAGGGCTGACGAACGGGACCTCATATTATGTGTCCGTAACGCCTTATAAGCAGGCCATATATTACATCGCAGTCACGGCTTATTATAACAATACCCCTGCTTTTGAAAGCGCTTTCTCAAACGAGGTGAGCCAGGCTATCGGCAGTAAAGCATATGGCACCTCGTCCAACATTATTCATGATTACCCCGAACACATCGACCCCAACCCCAACCTCCCGAACAGCGGCTGTTTCATTGCCACCGCGGTGTACGGCTATTACTCCGCGCCCGAAGTTCAGACGCTCCGGGAATTCAGAGACCACTACCTACTGACTAATGGTCCCGGCAGGGCGTTCGTCGAATGGTACTACCGGTATGGCCCGATAGGCGCTGAGTTCATAAACATGCGCCCGTGGCTCAAACCAATAGCGGGTATTGCGCTTCTTCCGGCTATCGGTGGCGCTCAGTTCATGCTGCGGTCATCCTTCATTGCGAAGATGATCGTCCTCATTTGCATCGGCATGGTTGTCCTCTACTTCTTCCATAGAAAAAGAGTTCATTCGCGCTCCGGAGTCAACCCATGAAAAAAATAATTCTCGCTCTGGCGCTCATCGTTTTTCCTGCTGTCGCTCCGGCTGCCGACATTGACCAGATCCAGGAACGGCCCCACTGGTCATTTGAAATAAAAGGCGGTTTGTTCTACCCGGACATTCCTGACTGGAAAACGTACTATGGGAGCGACAGGACTACTCAATACGGAGCGGCCCTGGCTTACAAAGCAACGAGACGCATCGAATTCGGCATCGAGGGCGGGTATGTCAAGGACACGGGCCGGGGTTTTGCGCCGGGGCATGGAAGACCTGCAGGGCAAGTTACGTACGAGCTGTTTCCGGTGAATCTCTTTGTCCTGTTTCGCGGAGTGGTGAGTGAAAATCAGTGGCTCGTGCCGTATGCAGGCGGAGGCTTTACGCGCATGTACTACCGAGAAAAGGTGGAATTCCAAGACACAATCAAAGGTCATGCGGATGGGTACCACGCGAGGGCGGGTCTGCAATTCCTCCTGGACGGGCTTGACCGGAGCGCGGCTAACAACTTCTATCTCGACTCAGGGGTGTACCATACGTACCTGTTCACCGAAGCGCAATACAGCCGTGTTATGGTGAACGCGACCTCGGGCTCGGTCAATCTGGGCGGAATGGGCTATCTGGCTGGGTTATTGTTTGAGTTCTAAATATTCGGGAAAAGGGCTGGCCGTAACCACAGATGAACGCAGATGAACACGGATAATTCGAGAAGTTAATTAGCAAGCTTCACTCGTTTGGTGAATCCAGAACCTACGGCAGTTCCTGATTTTATCATTTATCCTAAAAACGGCATTTGACACGATACACGAATAAGAGCGGGTAAAAACCTGATAACGGCGGATTTTTTTCTACTTATCAGTGCACCTAAAAGGTGAACGTTTTGTTTTAGGATTTATCCGCTTTTATCATAGTGTTAATCCGGTTCTTCAGTGTCCAACTGCTCTTTTTAGGTTCATCTGTGGTTAATACTATAAAAATGTCTCAGAGTCTCCTCATCCGCTCCGGCTTCAGCATGGATGCGTCCCCGTTCCGGATAAACTCGCGTATCATCCCGACAGCCTCATCCCGTTCCGACGGCATTCGGACCCGCAGCGGCAGATAGTTCGACGCGTGGTTCGAGAAGAAGAGCCCCCGCATCTCGGTATGTTCAAGCATCTCGGCAAGCTCCGCCAGAAGTTCGAACGGTCCGGGAAGTACGAAACGCCCCGCCTGTTCCAACAGGTGCAGCGGCGTTCCGGGGACCACCATGGCCGTGAGCGCGCCGACATAATCCGGATTGATTTTTGAGAGCAGACGGCCGGTGGCTCGCGCGTGGTCCATGCTCCGGCCGCTCCCGCCGATACCGAGAAGAACGGTGACCGAAAGCTTGATCCCTGCCTCCTTGACCCGAAGGCCCGCTTCCGTTGTCCGGTCTGCTGTCACGCCTTTTTGCATCCAGGCAAGAAGTTCATCGTCTCCGGACTCGACTCCGAGGTAGAGGATGCCGAGGCCTTTTTCCCGGAGCAGCGCAAGTTCCTCCACGCTTTTGCCGAGGATGCTCTTCACGTTTGCGTACATGCCGATACGATGGAGCCTTGGGAAATGCGTCCGCAGAAGCGCAAAGAGCGCCAGCAGGTCCTGCTGCCGAGCTACCAGCGCGTCGCCGTCGGCCAGGAAGATCCGCCGCGTGTCGGCAAAAACCGGCAGGCAGCCGCGGATATCCTGCTCCATCTCGGCGAGGCCCCGAATGCGGAATTGTTTCTGCTTGTAGGCAGGGCAGAAAACGCACCGGTTGTGAGAACACCCGATGGTGTACTGGAGAATGAGGCTATCCGCTTCGCTCGGAGGCCGGATAACGGTCCCTTCGTATTCAGGCATGGCAAACCCTCAGATGACGAATAACCTAAAAAAAAGGCCATTGTAACCACAGATTAACACAGATGAACTCAGATGAAAAACAAAATTAGTAATTTAGTTCGTTTAATGTTTTTCGCCTACCCTGATCCGAGAATTTGATTTTTGTTTATGAATTATCGGTGTTTATCAGTGGTTGCATGCTCTTTAACTGCGGGCGTTTTCATGACAACTCGCTTTCACCGTCGGAATGTTTGTACATGATCCGTTCGAACATGCGAACCAGCCCCGTGCCGAGCGTAAAGAG
>JBGPUS010000156.1:0-5782 GCA_041491325.1 Nitrospirota bacterium
CGGGGAAGTTTCAGTCCGTTTTCGTAAAATTGAATTGCTTTTTCCATGTCGGTAACACCCAGCGTGATCATGTTGATTCTCGGCTTCATCTTTTACCTCCCGTGAGACAGTCCATATCAAATGAGACAGCACAGCCTTAGAAAACGACCAGATACCGCGGAACCAGTCTTACATATCGGTCAAACGGCTCCCCGTGCTTTAACCTACAAACCCGCTCTTCCGCCAAAATCATGAAATGCTGCAACAAGACCGCAAGCACGAGATAGCCCGCAAGGACTATGTCGGCAGTCGCCAGACAGATTCCAATAAAGACGACCGTCGCGGACACGTACAGCGGATTCCTCGAAAACCGATACGGCCCAGTCGTAAACAGCGTATTAGGCGGGGCGCTCATAATGACCTTGAGCGAGGCCGCGGCCAGGGCCATTCCAAGCATTGAGACCAGGAGCCCAAGATAAAGAAGCGGGCGGCTTGAAGTAAACGGGACCCAAATGGTCGTGAGCATGAAGGGATACGGCGCTATCGATGCGGCAATGGTCAAGAACCTCTCCCCGCGCGTGTATCCCGTCATGTCGGACATTCTCTTGACGAGGTCTTTCCTGGTCATCGCCGGGAACGTCACGAGGACGAAGAACGGCAAAGACAAGAGCCATGCGTTCCCTATGCCGAGTTCAAATGTCGTCATTTGTGCCCTTTCTAATCTCTGTATCTCGGCTGGTCCTTTGTTTCCTCAAAGTACGCCTCGATTCCAATTTCTTTCATCCGCTGGTTTGTCGCAAGCCATCGCTTATGAAGGTTCGGATCGAAGCCCGTCTTGTCACAGGGAAATTCGGCGCACTGAAAGCAGAAAGCTACTCCCTTTTGTTTGTAGCAGGGCGCGACACCGCAATGCGGATACTTGCAGTCCCCTTGGCGGCAACCCTTGCAATTCGCTTCGGTGAATTGATTCAGCAGTTCCTTGAAGGCGGGATAGTTCTTGAACACGGGCAGAAAGCCGGAAAACCGCTCCGCATAACGGTCGAACGACCCAAGCAGCCGCTTCAATTCTGACGCGTGTTTCTTGATTCCCCCCTCGGAATAGCCCTGGCACTTTCCGCAATTTAATCCGCAAGGGGCGAGGGTCTTCAGGATTTCGTCGTACTTCATGGTGTTCCTCCTTAATAGCGTTTTTTTAATCGCCTATTTTAGGGCGTTCTTCGCGCCTTGGAGTCTTCGTGGCAATAATTTGTTTCCATTTCCTCTTCAACTCAAGGCAATTGCCTTCTCAGGGCACATCTCCTGGCAGCAAAAGCACGCAATACACGTATCCGCCTTTACTTGGGGGAGATTATCAACCAGGGAGAGAGCGGATACGGGACACTGATCAACGCATGTGCCGCAGCCGGTGCATTTGTCCGGATCGGCTTTCGGACGCAGGAGCGTCCGCGAGCGCAGCAATTCCTGAATGGGCCCGTCTTGATAGGTAGAGGTGTAACCCGATGAAGGCAGCTTGAAATTCGGCACGCGTTTCAGCTCCCCGATGATTTCAATGGCCGCAAGATCATAGTCCCCGAGGCCGAGCTCCTTTGCTTTTTGAAGGAAGCGCAGACGGGCCGGGTCGCATCCCATCATTGTTGCAATGACGGCATCGACTGCAACAGCATTGTCCGAAGCGAGGATCAGGCCGATGTCCCTGAGCTCGGGGGAGGCCGGTCCGTTGCCCTCCATGCCGACTATGGCGTCCACAATGAAAAAGTCCGGCACACGAAGGCGGAATATCTCGACGATCAATTCGTGAAAGCGCTCGGGGCTCCCCGCTGCCTTGTGGAGCATGGCTTTTTGCGCGCCCGGCAGAATGCCGTAACTGTTTTTGATCGCTCCGGTCATAACGGTCAGGCCGTGCGTTTTGAATTTCGGCAGGCTGATGACAATATCGGCATCGAACACGGCACGGGACACACTGACCGTGGACATGAACGCGGGGTTAAACGCGACCTTTTCGGAATCATTCCCGATATTTTGATAGTACCCGTTGGCCGCTTCCATCAGCCCGGTTTTTAAAAAGCTCTCTTCATTTGCCCCGTAGTTGACAAGGCCCGGATTGTCTCCCACGATGATCGAGGATGGTCCCATTGTTTCCACTTTGTCCACGACAGCGCGAAGCACGGCGGGATTGGTGACGATGCCTTCGTGCGGACCGGAAATCCGGAGCACATTGGGCTTTATCAGGACTTTCTTCCCGCGCACATTCATGGGGAAAAGTTCAAAGGCCCGGTCCACGGCCTTACGAACATTCTCGTACCCGGCAGGATGTATCAATACTTTTTGCATGGTCTTTTTCTCCTCGCGAGGGCGCTACATTATTAACGGTCTTTGAACAGCAGGTACATTCATACGCATAAATCCCTCCTCTCCTCCCTTTTTCAAAGGGAGTGTGCAACATGCACATGGGACGCCCCTCTTTGATAAAGAGGGGTTGGGATTTATGATAAAGTCGATTCTATTTAAAACAATTATTAACAGCGCATTAATGCTTTTCCGGCTTCGTCCCGATGGTGTACAGCACGCCGACATCAAGCCAGATGCCGTCCTTTGTCCTGAGCGCCTCGATCTCCTTAAGATGGTCTCTTTTGAACCGCTCCTGGTCCAGCAAGGAGAGTTGGGCCACCAATCTTCGGTAACCCGCATTCCAGACAATAGCCCACCATTCTTCCGCGTTTTCGAGGTAATAGCCGACGTTCTTTTGTTCGACGCAGATGTTTGTGAGGCCCGCCTTTTCAAAGAGCTCCCTGCATCCCGCTTTATTCGCTATGCGTTTCCACGCTTGGGGCGGGTTCTGGACGCCGTAGGCTGCCAACCTGTCTATGAACAGGTCTTTCAAGGGATGACAGTAGCTCTCCTGAAAGTTGGAGATCATGACCCTGCCGCCCGGTTTGACCAGGGACGCTATGTGGGCGAGCTGTGCTTCCATATCGGTGACAAAAAATATTCCGAATGCACAGATGGCGGCATCAAACGAGTTTTCAGCGAAGCGCAAATCCTGCATGTCCCGCTCGGCAAAATCGATGTTCCCGATTTTCAGCGAGGAGGCTTTTCGGCGCGCCTGATCGAGCATGCCTGAGGAGAAATCAACGGCTGTTATGCGGCCTCTCGGCAGTTTGCGCGCGATCGCGAGCGACGCGTGCCCGGTACCGCAAGCCACGTCGAGCACCTGCTCGTCACCTCTCAGTTCCAGAAGGGAGGCCATGTTCTCGGCGCTCTTGGGAAAAAACCGGAGCGCCTTGTTGTCGTATCCGTCCGAAACCGTGTTAAACGTCTCCTTCAGCATTGCTTTGCGTTGCTGTTCGTCCATATTAGCGCTTCTCCTTCCCCAGGTAGATTAATGTCACGTTGCCATCGGATTTCTCCGTGAATGGCTGATAACCGAGCTTTTTATACAGCATGAGGCTCTTTTCGCTCTTATGCCCGGTGAACAACTCATAGCGCCGCACGTTCTTGAACTTTTCCTCAATGGCGCGCATCAGCTTCTTCCCGATTCCTTTATTCTGATGATCCGGATGCACGAACAACCGTGAAATATGGCACGTATCCCCCTGGGCACAGCCGCGCACTGACCCGACAAGTTCCCCATCGCGCATCGCTTTCAGGAATACGCCTGCCTTGAAATCTTCGGTCAGCTCCTCCAGCGTTTGAACAAGGGGAGGCAGCGTGAAGTCGCCGTACAAAACTCCTTGCGGATAAAATGCCTTCTTCTGGAGTTCCAGTATCTCCGCAGCGTCGGACGGCACTGCCTCTGATATAGGTGATGAAATTTCCGTGAATTCCTTTATCTCTTTTCGGACAAAGCAGTTGATAATCGTCCGATACACCTCTTCGGCAATCTTCGGATCGAGGTCAACGTCAGCTGCCTTTAGCTTGACGCGCCCGATCACCTGCTCGACCCGTTTCGGGTCCCGGACACCCTGTTCGTCCTTCTTCAGTTTTCCCGCAGCTGTCACGAACCCGCTTCTTTGCGCCAACAGTCCGATAATTTGCGAATCAACCTCGTCGATTTCCCGCCTCAACTCTTCAAGGGTCATGGAAAGAACCTCCTGCCTTATTTCGTCTTTTCGATACAATCCCCGTTGATTCACCGCTTATTCCTCAAATCCTGAAGGCACTACTTTTTTTGAAGCGTATTTTGTTTGATACATCGCGATTCCGACGAGCGTTATTGCCATACCTGCTGCCTGAACCGGACCAAGCTGTTCTGAGAAAACCAAAACGCCCCATACGGTGGCCAGCAACGGCTGAAGCATAAGCATGAGGCTTCCTTCGTGAGCGGGAATTTTAACTATATTGTTATTGATTAAATACCATCCGATGGTCTGGCAAAAAAAAGCCGTAAGCGCCATGAGCACATGGCTCCTATAGTCCCATTCCGCAAGGCTCCCCTGTTCAAAGCCATAAATATACACGGCGATGGTAAGAGCAGAAAACCCGAAAAGCAGGCTCAGGGAAAGAAGTTCCGGATACCCTTTTCCGGAGAGGGCCTTTGCGTAACGCAGTCCGATCAGCATGCCTGCATAGGTAAAGCCGACAATCAGTCCGAGGAGGAAACCGTATGGGCGGCTGACCCTATCTGATGAAGAGGGGGTAAGCATAAACAGGCCGATCATGACCACGGCAACGGTCACATAATAGGGTATGGGGATTTTCTCCCTAAAAACAAGAGCCGCGAACAGTGTTACAAATATTATTTGTGAATTTCCCAGGAACGTGGCAGGTCCGACGCCAAGGTATACTATCGTTTTATGCCACACAATAAGGTCTATGCCCAAAAAAAGACCGGCAATCGCTGACGGAAGCTGCCACGCACGGGACTGCGTCCACGGCTGTTTTTTATACTGCCACAGCGACAGAATCAAAAAAAACAGTGCCGCGTAGAAGGAGCGGTAAAATGCGCTTGCGCTTGTGCTGAATACCACAAGTTTTACCGCCAGCGGCGAGAAGCTGATTGCGACAACACCCGCCAGAAGCTTAATATGATTCGATCTATGAGATGCAGCTTTTTGCATAACTTTATCACTCAGAATTGCGCCGCAACTTGCAATTCCCTGTAGCTACAGGGTTTCCTCTCAGTCAGTTACAAATCAGATTCTTCTCAAAATGGGAAGAAGATTTCGCGCAAAGCCGCCAAGCCCGCAAAGAAAGGCCAAAGCATTCGGGTTTTAAAACCAATACTTAAAGACTTTCCTGGCGTCCTTTGTTTATGGCCGCGCTTACGCAAGTGCAGGCTACGGCTTTGCGCGAGAGGCCTTTTGGCTTCGACTTTTGGTTCCGGTTTGTCCGGGTTAGGTCCCTCCCCATAGATAAATACCCTCACCTCTCCAAGCCTCGAATGACAAAAAAAGCCACGGAATCAGTTTCCGTGGCTTTGCGGGTTGTGTGTCTATTATCTTTTTATCGCTCCAAAGTTAATAGAATCCCCCCTCAGCCACGGCGTCAACGCGCCATGCTGCTTTAAGAACGAGCTTAATGGTGAGGTGGAGACACATAATCATGGCATGACTATAGGTAAAATGAAGGGTGCTGTCAAGAATTTTTTTCACGATCTTTTGTCCAGGGGGACGCACAAAGCCTTCGCACATCCGGCGGTTCCTGCTAAAGGAGCCTTTTCCTTTCGAGTACGTCATCGACCCACGAGAGCGCGGCGGAGACGGTGGGGAAACCGATAGTGCTCGTGAGCAGGACGATTGCGTGGCGAATCTCTTCCGGCTTTGCCCCGGCTGCAATCGCCCGCCTCGCGTGCGAATGTACCGAG
>JBGPUS010000157.1:0-5737 GCA_041491325.1 Nitrospirota bacterium
ATAGGACCCGAGGGTCTCGGAGGCAGGGTGACGGCTCTGGCGGTCCACGTAGAGAGCTTTCCCTGCCATATGTCCAGCCTGCCGGTTGCCGTGAACATCAATTGCCATGCAGCGAGGCACAAGACGATAATTCTGTAGAGCAGGGAGCTTGGAAAGCCTTCGGGAATGACAACCAAAAGTGGTCTCAGCGTATAAGGATAAAAATGGCCGCACCGATTAAGATACAGCCGCCTCTGACGGACGAAGTCATCGAACGGCTTAAGGCCGGAGACTTCGTATTCATTACCGGCGTGTTATATACGGCCAGGGACATGGCCCACAAGAGTATGGCAGAGGACCATACTAAAGGCCGGCCCCTTCCCGTCGATTTGAAAGGCCAGATTCTTTATTATACGGGGCCGACTCCTGCTGCCCCGGGCAAACCGATCGGCGCGGCGGGGCCCACGACGAGCTACCGCATGGATGCCTACACTCCCTTTTTGCTCGAACTCGGGCTTAAGGGCATGATCGGCAAGGGCCCCCGCGGACAAGTTGTGAAGGATGCCATGAAAAAACACAAGGCTGTCTACTTCATGGCCGTGGGCGGCGCCGGGGCGCTCATCTCCAAGGCGATAAAAAAAGCGGAAATTGCCGCCTACGCGGAACTCGGCGCCGAGGCGATGTTGCGCCTGGAGGTCGTGGATTTTCCCGCAGTAGTCGTCAACGACGCGCAGGGAGAGGACCTCTACAGGATCGGCGAGGGACGGTATCCGGAGCCGGGGGATGTTGCGGACGAGAGTTGCTGAAACAAACTATTATCCTGAAGAAGTGATTGGAACCACAGATGAACACAGATGAACACGGATAATTCAAAAATCTAAATCACATTTCCCGATCACCTGGTAGGTGAAAATCATAAATGAACTAAATTACTGATTTTTTTCATCTGTGTTTATCTGTGTTCATCTGTGGTTATTAACTGTTTTTTGCCGTATAAATTTATTTTGAGGGAGAGAAGAATGCCGATCAAATCGAAAATCAGGACCATACCGAATTACCCCAAGAAGGGGATTATGTTCCGGGATATAACAACGCTCATCAAGGACCCCGTGGGGTTCCGGCTGGTCATAGACAGCCTGACCCAGCGGTACATTCACGCGAGTTATGATTTTGACACCTTTGATACTATCGTGGGCATCGAATCGCGCGGTTTCATCATCGGATCGGCGCTTGCGTATACTCTCGGAAAAGGCTTTATCCCAATTCGCAAAAAGGGCAAACTTCCCGCCGAAGTCGTGACGCAGGATTACGAACTCGAATACGGCACGGACCGGATCGAGATACACAAGGACGCGCTGGAGAAAGGCGAGCGGGTCATCCTGGTAGACGACCTTCTCGCGACCGGCGGCACAGCGTTGGCGGCGGCGGCGCTTATTGAAAAACTCGGCGGTGTGGTGGTGGAGATGGCTTTCATCGTGGATCTGCCGGATGTGGGCGGGAAAAAGAAACTGCTCGACAAGGGGTATAAGGTTTTCGCCTTAACGGAATTCGAGGGAGATTAGCTACTCAAGAATCAAAAACTTCTCGAAATAGGAAGAAAATATTTGCCGCAGAGTTCACAGCGGGCACAGATAAAAAGCTGGGAAAGTCATACCCTGAGGCATCTATAAAGCATAATTGAGGTGTTACCGGCTCAAAATGTGATACTCGTTCGGACCCCGTGCCTTCGCCTGGTACATGGCTGTGTCCGCGTTTTTAAGCAGGGTTTCGGCTTCTTTCCCATCATCGGGGTAAAACGCTATTCCGATGCTCATCGTGACCGACACTTCGCGGCCCACGATGGTCATGGGCAAGGTCTGCGCCGCGATGATTCTTTCGGCGATCCGGACGGTCTCTCCCGATTCAGCGACATCCTGGAGCACGACGACAAATTCGTCGCCGCCGATCCGGGAAAGCGTATCGTTCTTCCGAAGACAGGTCAAAATCCGGGCGGCCGTCTCTCTGAGCGCGCCGTCGCCCGCATCATGACCCAAGAGATCATTGAGCTCTTTGAATCGGTCAAGGTCGATGAACATGATGCCGACCTTACGTTCGCCGCGGCTTGCCGCTTCAATCGCCTGCTGAATGCGGTCTTGCAGCAGATAGCGGTTCGGCAGGCCGGTGAGCTGATCGTAAAAGGCCATTTCACGGATGAGTTTTTCGGACTTGGCCCTCTCGGTTATGTCATTGATAATCAGGACCGCGCCCGCGGTTTCTCCATGGCCCGCCACTTGCGTAAGGGTAAATTCGAATATACCGTGCATGCCGTGGAGCACGTTGAGCTCGTCAGACCATATGACCCGTTGATGCTCCTTCAGTGTTGCTACGTCCGGCCAGTGTTCGGGAGGCGCCGACGCGCCGAATAGCACACTATAACAAAATTGCCCCTGAACTTTTTGGAGCGAGGTCCTGAACCAGTCTTCCGCCCGGCGGTTCATCCTCACGATTCGGCTCTCCCGATCGAGAATCACTACCGCTTCTTTAACCGCGTCGAAGGTGCGCTGCCAGTCTTCGGCGGAACGCCGCAATGAGCCGAGCGCCTGGTTCAGTTTTGTCGCAAGGCGCAAAAAAGACGATGCAAGCAAGCCGATTTCATCGCGGGTGCGAATGTCTTTCAGGCTGTCGAGAGCGGGATGCGGAAGATCGGATGCTCCCTTCGTCTCCGCCTCGTCCAGTTCCGTGCCGAGCTGCAGCGCCGCGCGCTCCAATTGCTCGAGCCGTCCGGTAATGCGGCGAATCGCGACGGCGCCGAACACGACAGCCAGAAAAAGCGTCAGGCCGGATATGGCTATAATCCGCTTTCGCGCCACGACGACGGGTGCGTAGGCCTCTTCCTGGGGCACCTGGATCCCGACGATCCAGTCGACCCTGGGAATCTGGCGGACCGACAGCAACATGGGCACGCCCTTTGAATTTACCGTCTCTCCTCCTCCTTCAAAACCGCGCACCGCAGCCTCCAATATCGCATTTTTCCCTTCTTCGACCTGCGTCAGCAAGCGTGTTTTATCCGGGTGCAGGACTAAAAGGCGGGACTTGTCAAAAATATAGAGGTAACCCGTTTTCCAGAATTTTGCCGCCTGGTAGCCGCCCAGCGCTTCCCGGGAAAGAAGATTCACCGAGCAGGCCAGAACCGCGAGGGTCCGGCCCTCTGCGTTTCGAATAGGGGCGGTGAAGGTAAGCACAGGCAGGCCCGTTCGTTGAGAACGATAGGGTTTGCTCACGACCCCGTGATTTTCCCGGATCGTGCGCTGGTAATATTCCCGGAAAGCAAACGATCGGCGGCGCAGTTCGGGATGGGGAGGATAATCGACCAGGAAATTCCCCTGGTTGTCGAGAATGAACATCCCGCCCTTGAATAGAGGAAACGCCCCGGACATTACGTTCAGATGGGATTGGACCGCGGAAAACCTGCCCTCAAGAAGGGCTTTTACCGGCAGGGTGACGGAAATTGCATGAGACGCCGAGAGGCCTTCTTCTATGAACGCTTCAATGCCCTGAACCGCCATTGCAGCCTGACCGTCCACGCCTTTGATGATGGCCTGCTTGAGCGATTCCTCATGATATCGCAGCAAAAAAAAGCCGGCGATGATCAGCACGAGCGAGACGATCGCAGCAAGCAGCGCAGTCGTCTTTGCGCCGAGTTTCACGGTAACCGCCTTGTTATTCCGCTCTTCGCCTGCTCGAAACGATCAAGGATCGACGAGGAAGCGGAACGATGAGCCCGAACAGGCCATACCCTTCCGCAAAAACATGCGGACGGACGTTCGGGCAAAAAACCAGGACGTGCGTGGAGCCAAAGCCCGGCCGATGAGATGTTAGACGAGCAGCCCGACTATGACCAGGATATATCCCAGGCTTCTGATCCCGATGAGGACCGTCTTTAGGCCGGTCCAACCCATCAGGAGCGAGAAGTGCGATATACCGTACATGAGGAAGCCGAGGGCAATGAATGCAAAGGCCTTGGCGCCGGTTTCCTTGAACTTTTTCAAGCCGAGAATCACGATCGTCACGCTGAAGAGCAAATTAACAATTGTAATGTAATCCATAGCGTCCTCCTTACGTTTCGAAAACCAAATTTACCTTAGTGCCGTTTTCAAGGCCAAACCGGTCGAGGTCGGCCTTTGTCAACGCAACAGCGGTTTTTTTATTCGTTTGCCAGTCGATTTTCAATTCTCCGATTTTTTCAGCGCCCTTGTAAACAAACGCCGAGGAACTGCCCTTCAATTCCGGATAAACCGCACTGGACAGTATGGCAAACCCCTTCTTCGCGCCGAGGCTCGTCTCTTTTTCTACGGTCGTCGAAAGCACCTTCCCGGAGACCGCTCCGAAAAAGATAAAAAACAAAATCACTTCTTTCATGGCGCCGGCGACCACGGCTTCGAACTGTGAGAAGACCCATTGCGGGGCTGAATAGATATCTCCCGGCATGGGCTTGCCGGCAAGAAAACCTGTTGCTATGCCGAATTTCTCACCGACTTCTTCTATTCTTTTCCCGATGGTCTCCGGATCAAGTTTGAATCCGGGATACAGCGCGGCAATCTGCCGACTTACGATATCGAAGGCCTTGGCCCCCTGGTCTTTGTCCATGCCGGTCAAAGCGGACATCATTTGAACGATGCGAAGCATGCGGGAATGCGCGGTCCGGGCGGGAGTAAGGGCCGAGGCGGCCACTGCCGCGGGAAAGGTCTGCGCAACGACTTCGGGCTGCGCATCCCGGGGTTGAATGTCCGATTTTTGAAGCGTGATATCTTTAATAGTTCCACTGGCGAGGACGCCTAAAATTTGTTCAGGCGACAGGCGCAGGCATTTGAACGAGATGACGATGCCGCCGTAGAGGCGGGCTTCGATGATACTGTCGTCCTGGGTTGCTATGAACGCTATTCCGTCGTCAAAACCCTTTTCTTCTATAATAGAGTAAACATTGGCCGCCATCTACCCCTCCTTTTCCCCGTTTGGAGCATACAGCTGCCCGGAAATATTATAATGCTCATACTTATTGTACGGCCATTCAAGGGAAAATGTCAAGATAAAACAAGGACGTACCAAGGCGCGGGTCCTGTGCTTAAAAATGCGGCAATCATGCCGGCCGTCAGTAGTGCATTTCAAGGCCCGCTAAAAAACTTTTTGAGAAAAGAGAATTGAATTCGGACTCTCTCCCGCGCGTAACAGCAACCGTAATGAGATTGAAAAACTGTATGCGGTTTGTGAGCTGCCACTCGATAATGGACGCAGCCTGGCCCGCGCGGTCTTCCAGACAGTAGGTGTATCTCAGCACGAGGTCCAGCACATTGCGGATTTCCGGGATATGCAGCTGGCCCATCAGATAATATCTTCTCAGGAAGGACAGTCCGTTGTTCATGGTCTGTCCAAGCGTAGTGTGGGCCGGTCCGAACAGCGGCCCATTGTCAAAAAAATGATCGCTCGCGTTTTGCCTGAGCCTGTAGTACGAGGCGGCTTCGGCATCGTTGTAGCCCCGGCCGTTATAAAGAAACTCCATGCTGAGGGTCCCGCCCGTCAGGAAGGTATATGAACCGCCCGCGGTCACGGTCGTGAAGATTCTGGAGGAAGCATCATATTGTTTAACGAACGCGCCTCCGAGCGGATTGTTCGGATCCAGGGCCGGATACAGCGCGTCCGTTCCCTTGGTGACCAGGCCGTCGTAGTAAAGCAGGAGCGCATCGGATGCAGTCCACTGCCCGAAGCTTCCAGCCCGGAAACG
>JBGPUS010000158.1:0-5729 GCA_041491325.1 Nitrospirota bacterium
AACCAGTTATTGACTATAAGCAAACCGGTTTATGATACCATAAACAAGTTTATGATAGAATAAACCGGTTATTGCTATCATAAGCTTTTGGGGTTTATGGTATCATAAACTTCGGCGTTGTAAAAGGTTTATGATATGATAAACTTTTCCAATTCGCTGCCTTTGATTTTCCCGAACTGAATAAGCCAAACGCGTGTCTCCGGATCCCATTTTCCATGCGCATCCTTGGCCATTTCCCTCAAAACTGTATCGCTATATCCGATACGCACAGGCACATAAGTATCATCCTTGAAGCGGTGCTGGGGTGGTGTCCAGGGGGTTTTTTCGATGATCAGTTCGACGGTCTTGGAACGGGTGCGGCTCTGCACGTCGTACCGATATCGGACACAGAGGAGGGCATCGCCGTATTCGACGACCAGATTTTTGGTCCCTTTTTGTCCAGGTCTCAGCTTAACGGTCGCAGTCATCGTATTCCTCAAGAGAAATGAATAAAACCAAATACCCTGACAGGAAGAAACAAGCGCTCAGTAACATGATTGAAACTGAGAACAGAGAAAAGCCTACGTTATCTTTGAAAAGCAGTGAATAGAAGAAGCCGCAAAAAAAACTATATTTTATTCCTTCTGGTATGTCAAGGCATATTTGCTGATGCATTGGATTAATTTAGACGAAATCCCCGGCAGGTGTAGGGGGCGCTCACCAAAAGGCGATTTTCGCTTGACAGGTGAACGTTAGTTCACTATACTGTCTTTCATAATACAGGAGGTGTCTCTGTCATGAAACCTATCCCTCTGAATATTCTTACGGGCTTCAATGACCTTCTGAAACAGAGGAAGGTTGCTCCCCCACATCTCGCCGATTACAAGAAGTGGCTGCTCTATTTTCTCGATTTTCGATCAAAACATCCTCTCCCCGATAGTCCTTCGGATCAAGTGAGGCTGTTCGCCGATAAACTGCGTTCCAAGAATCAGACCGCTGGGCAGCTTGAACAGGCTGCGGACGCAATTTCCCTGTTTTTTGCTTCTTGTCCGGAAAGTAAAAGCGGCCCTTCGTTGGACGCCGGGGACGCACCCGCAGCGACGCGGCCAGGGCGGCAGCTTGAGGGCAAAGGCTGTGCGGATAAAAATTCCGCTTCCGCGAAGACGGCTCCCCAGATGGTATGCGAGCCGCCGGGCGGTTTTCAGTTTGCGCCTCCGGTAAGAAACGGCAGGCGATATGACGAATGGCGCTGCCTCAGAAAAACTGAAGCCCCCTCATGGGACGCGGTCATCGAAAAACTTGCCGCCGAAATAAAGGTCCGGCATTACTCCCGGAAAACGCTCAAGCATTACGCCGACTGGGGCCGCAAGTTTCAGAATTACCTTAAAGACAAGGACCCCGGCGAGCTGTCCTCCCAGGACGTAAAGGACTACCTCACCTATCTGGCGGTCACCTGCAACGTCTCCTCAAGCCACCAGAACCTGGCGTTTAATGCTTTGCTGTTTCTCTATCGGCACGTCCTGAAAAAGGATTTTGGAACTCATAAGGACATCCCCCGCGCGAAGACGTCGAATTATATCCCCACGGTCCTTTGCCGGAAGGAAATAGATTCTGTTCTTGTTCATCTCCGGCATCCCTTCAAACTCGTGGCCCAGCTTCAGTACGGGTGCGGGTTGCGCATTTCGGAGGGCTGCATGCTTCGGGTAAAAGATTTTGACTTCGATACGGGTATGCTTACGGTTCGGGGGAAGGGCAAAAAAGTACGGACCGTGCCTCTGCCGAAAATACTCCTCCCGGAACTGCATGCTCAATTGGAGAGCGTGAAAAAACTGCATGACGAGGATCTCGCAGGGGAATTCTCAGGGGTCTTTCTCGACGATCAGCTTGAGAAGAAGTACCCGCGGGCGGCGAAGGAGCTTATCTGGCAATGGTTTTTGCCGCAGGAGTCGCTGACCTTCGTCTCTCAAACGAAAGAATCGCGGCGCTATCATGTGCATGATTCGCGGATGCAGGAAGCTTTCGGTGATGCGGTCCGAAAGGCCAGGCTCACAAAGCGCGTCACGTCGCATACCTTCCGGCATTCTTACGCCACGCACCTGCTTCAGGCGGGCTACGACCTCCGCACGATCCAGACGCTGCTCGGCCATTCCGATATCAGGACGACGATGATCTATTTGCACTGCCTCCCGCCAAAACCCGGGAAAGAGGTGCGGAGTCCGCTGGATTTCTGAACGCCTAAGCGTATCCTGTCTTTCCCCGTTCTTGTCTTGCATTTTTTCAGGGAATATGGTTAACTCTTCCCATGGATTTCAAGACCGTTATTTCAATCCTGCTTAAACATTTCCACGACCAGCGTGTCCGCTACGGTTTGATAGGTGGCTTTGCCCTGGGCTTGTGGGGCGTAGGCAGGTCGACCGTGGACCTTGACTTTTTGATCGACCGAAGCGACATTGAAAAAATCGGCCGGATTATGAAGGAAATGGGCTACGAGCTTAAATTTAAAAGCGAAAATGTGTCGCAGTATGTTTCAAGCGAACTTCTCTTCGGCGAGCTCGACTTTCTTCATGCCTTCAGACAAGCAAGCCTTGAAATGCTCGAGCGAGCGGACGAGAAGGAGATTTTCAACGGCCGATTCAAAATCAAAGTGCTGCAGCCGGAGGACCTCATCGGATTGAAGCTTCAGGCGGTGAAAAACAATCCGTCCCGAAAGGACTCGGACCTGGCCGATATCAAGGCGCTGGCAACCGTACGCGGGGACCTGCTCGATTGGCAAGCGGTCAAACGATACGCTGAAATTCTTGACGCACTCGATTTGCTCAAGGAGGTACGGGAGCCGTGATGTCCTTATCCAAAACCGCTGAAGAGGAAATCCGCTCCCAAGCCCGTTCCGCCGGTTTTAAGGATGAGATGGCCTCTCTCGCCCGCTCGCGGCACAATCCCTTTGTCAAGGAGGGGAGGGTTGATGTTGACGCCTATATTACCTTTGTATCCGAGTTCAACGAGTTTATCAGTCATAAGCCGAAACGGTTTGTCGCCATTATTGATAGAGACATGCGCTTATAACGCGCGAAATCCCTGCTTCTCTTACGCGCCTCCTCGGAACACGTTTTCATGACATCAATGGGGCCATCGACCGAAGCTTCCGGTCTTTTTGAATCTTCATACGGAGCGTTTTCGTTCCTGACTGACCGTGCCGTAGTCGGTCCCGAAAATCTTGCCGAACTCCGGACCCTTTAACCCGCCTCCCCGGTACATCAAGACGCGCAAGCCATCATCAAAAGCCCCTTGCAATTTAAGAACGGTTGTACTATCTTTTTCAGAAAGGCTCTGGCGAAGAACGAGGGGGGAATCGTGGACCTGAAGGAATACTTCCAGTTCAGCAAGTACCGCACCAGCTACAAGCAGGAGACCCTGGCCGGGATCACCACTTTTCTGACCATGGCTTACATCATCGTGGTGAACCCCGCGATCCTTGAGGCAGCGGGCCTTCCCAAGGGCGCGTCCATGACTGCCACGATCATCTCCGCTGCTTTCGGCACTCTGATCATGGGGGTCTATGCAAAACGTCCGTTTGCTATTGCGCCGTATATGGGAGAGAACGCATTCATCGCGTTCACGGTGGTGAAGGTGCTCGGCTGTTCCTGGCAGGTGGCGCTCGGCGCGATTTTCATTGCCGGTTTGTTATTTACCGCATTGACTCTGCTCAAAATCCGGGGCTGGATGGCTGATACACTGCCGCAGACGCTCAAGTACAGCTTTGCGGTAGGCATCGGGCTTTTTCTCACCTTTATCGGCTTGAGCGAAACAGGCATCGTGTCTCTCGGCGTGCCCGGCGCGCCGGTGAGCCTTGGGAACCTGTCGCACGCGTCCGTGCTGCTTGCGATACTCGGCTTCTTCATTATTGTCTGGCTGATGATCAAACGGATCCACGGCGCGATCATCATCGGCATGATTGCGATAACCGTTCTTTCGTTTGTCCTGGGCATTACCCCCCTTCCGCGGGAGTGGGTGAGCCTGCCGCCGAGTCTTGCCCCGATTTTCGGGCAACTGGACATTGCGGGCGCGCTCAATCCCAGGAACCTGCCGATCGTGCTTATTATTTTCGTGATGGCGTTTGTGGACACCGTCGGCACGCTGATCGGTTTGTCCGCGCGCGGCAATCTGCTGGACAAAAATGGGAATCTGCCGCAGATCGAGAAGCCGATGCTTGCGGACGCGGTTTCGAACCTGGCTGCTCCGGTCCTGGGCACCACAACCACCGGCGCGTACATCGAGTCTGCCGCGGGCATCGAGGAAGGCGGGCATACGGGCTTCACGGCCCTGGTGGTTGCGGGGCTCTTTCTCCTGGCGCTCTTCCTTGCGCCGATCCTGACAATCGTGCCGCCGCATGCGTACGGCCCGGCGCTTATCGTGATCGGTATTTTTATGATCAGCCCGATCACGAAAATTGATTTCACGGATTATACCGAGCTCATCCCCGCGTTTCTGACGATCACGCTTATGGCCTTTACCTACAACATCGGCGTGGGCATGACTGCCGGGTTGCTGTCCTATCCCGTGCTCAAAACGATCTCAGGCCGCAGGCAGGAAGTGCCTGCGGGCATGTGGCTTTTTGCCGCTTTGGCGTTGCTGTTCTACGCAGTGTATCCATATAAGTAGGGATGAGTGGATTGGGGCCGCCCATTTGAAAGGCCCGTTATCAAAAGAAAAGGCCCACCCCGTGACTTAGTGCGCGAACATCTCCTGCAAAATTGCCAAAACATTTGTAAGTGTAGACGAAGGGAGTTTGCCGAGTTTCTTGACCAGACGCTCTCGATCTACCGTGCGAATCTGATCCAGAACGATATGGCCTGCACGGCCTTGGAACCGGCATGAGATTCGGAAAGGATATTGGCGGCTTCCCGTGGTCAGGGGCGCGACGATGTAGGTGTGCAAGTAAGCGTTGAGCTCATCTGGAGAAATCACGACGCACGGGCGTGTTTTTCGTATTTCCTCACCACGGGCCGGATCGAGCGAGATCAGGAATACATCACCACGGCGCACGGTATCGGATATTACCACTTCCAATCCTTTTCTTCAAAATGGGTCGGGCTTGCCGGCATAAGCAATACATCCTCGGCTCGATCATGCATTGCTTTGGCTGCTTTAGCCCAGCCTTCACGGGGCGAAGATGCGTTCTCTATAACTATTGCGCCAGCTCTTATGTGAAGTTCCACTTCATCGGTAAGACTAGCCTGTGCGATAAGAGGCTTTGGCAGCCTTATGCCGCGCGAATTTCCAACTTGAATCAAATGGGTTTTCATAGTAAAATACCATCCTTTCAATATGTGCTTACATTGTAATCTCATTCGGCCTGCTTTGTCAACCGGTTAATTGTTATCGATAGAGACATGCGCTTATAACTCGCGAAATTCCTGTTTCTCTTAAGTGATTCTTCGGAACACGTTTTTTCATGACGCTCCGGGGCCGCCTTCTTTTCGTTTGACCTCGCTCCGGTAAAAGTATTATGATTCCTTCATGCATTCCTGGCACGGCAAAGCCTTATCCATAGACCTTTCAACGGGAAAGACCGGGACTCAGGATCTGTCCGAAGAGCTCCTCTCGAAGCGCATCGGCGGCAGAGGGCTCGGCATGGCGATGATGAAGGATTACTTCAAGCTTGACCCGTTTGACGCGCACATGCCGATGATCTTTGCCGTGGGTCCGCTCTGCGGCACGCCCGCGCCCGCGTCGTCGCGTATGTCCGTGGT
>JBGPUS010000159.1:0-5712 GCA_041491325.1 Nitrospirota bacterium
CTAAGACACGGCCTGGAACATTCGATTTTCTGGTTCGCCAAAAACAGAAGTGGTCAATGCTCACCAGATATGGCGCCACTAAAACTCCAATTTCGAGAGTATTTTTTGCGCGCCGAGTATCAACGTCCCAAAAATGTTTTTTCGATAAGTTCCATGTCCTTCAGCATCTGTCGTTCGCCCTGGACGAGGTCAGGCGGAGCGAATATAAACGTGTCAATGACAAAGAACGACGGTTTATCAAAGGGCAGCGATATACGCTGCTCTCCAGTCGGGCCAACCTGGACATCGAAGGTCGGCGTGCATTAGCCATTTTGCTCAAGGCCAACAGCCGCCTTCATAAGGCCTATCTACTCAAGGAATCCTTCGGCCAGTTGTGGTCTTACAACAATCCGGCCTGGGCGCGAAAGTTCTTTGAGCACTGGAAAGCGCAGCTCCGTTGGAGCCGCTTGGAACCGTTTCAAAAATTTGTTTCAATGATCGAACGTCACTGGGATGGCATCATCAGTTACTGTCATCCCGACAACAAGGTGTCCCTCGGCTTCATGGAGGGGTTAAATAACAAGATCCGGGTGATTCAACGTCGGGCTTACGGCATCAAGGATAAAGAGTATCTTCGCTTGAAGGTACTGGCTTCCTTTCTCCCAGATGCTAGAAATGACCCACACTAAACTCGGAAGACCCAAAAAGGGCTAAACTGTTGCCTAGTGGGTCATTTTAAGGAAGTATAGCTATCTCTGTATCTACATCCTGTGTATTCGGGGGAAGACAATCGGAAACGGTACAACCCTGGTACTTCAGGCGCGCCCCGACTTTTTTTACACCGGCTGCAGCATCAGCGGCTATGGTGAAAGGGACTATAAGCTTGATTGTTCCGCTGTATACACTCAGTACCCGTTTCATCCAACCCCAGTCGAATACCTTTTCCTCCGGCTGCGGAGGGTATTCCACCGGGCCTAACGCAATGCCGTCCAGGACGTCCGGAACGAGCTCCGCCGGCACCAGAAAAGGATCGGACGTCGCGTGGGATTGAATATGGCCATGCTCCGGAATCTCGATCTCCAGCACGAAGTTACCCTTCTCTCCGGGCTTTACTTCCCGGGGCTCAACCCATGCGTGCAACTTCAGCCAATGGGCAAGGTCTATAGGACTAGGACCGAACTTGATAATCATGGCAGAAGTTTTTCGAGTTCAGCGACGATCGTTCTCGCCCGCGCGTCGAATTTTTCCATGTCCAGGTACTGCCGGAAACGCACGATGCCCTCTTGATCGATGATAAAATGAGAATTGATGATCGCGACCTCAGGCGGAAGCCCTTCTTTCGGCAGCGCAAATTTAAGAGCGACCTCTGCAGTCTGGTCCAGCATGACTGGGAACGACCATCCATATTGGTCCCTGAACCGCTTCGCCAGTTCAGCCGGCTCCTTCACATCAACGACCAGGACCTGGACATTGCGGTTTTTGTATTTCTGCCAGACCTCCCGTTCCAGAAAGGGCGCCTCCGCGCCGCAGTATGGGCACCACGTCGCTGCGAAAATCAGGACGATGATTTTGCCCCGGTAGTCGGAGAAGCGTCCTATCCCGCCGTCGATCAAAGGAAGGCTGAAATCCGGTACCTCGTGTCCTACATCGTAGGGAACAAATGTTTCAACCGGACTTACCGATGTCATGTTTATGCACCTCCCTGCTACTTATATTATTTTTAATATATCACTTTTCCTATAGAAGTCAAGTTTTGTCCTCTTTTAATGTGCAGTGTGTCGGCTTGACAATTCGGAGGGCAGGGATATACTTATAATAACTATAGGGAAATTCCCAGTCCCCGGACAGCAAGAGGCGTAAGCGCTTTCGCAGCGAATTGTTCAATTAATTGAGGGAGGGGATATGGTGTTTCTGTTTGAAGTGGCCCCGGCCCCCCGATGGTCTGTTCTTTCCGAATGGAAAGCGAGGGGGCGAAAGGAAAGGTGCTTTTGCACCAAGAAGGGAGTTGAGGAATCCATGAAAAAACTCAGTATGGTAATAGCTTTTTCATTCCTGGTCGTCCTGACCGTCATAGGGAATGCCGTCCCTGCCGGCGCTCAAGAGAAGCAAGCGCCGTTGCTGTATGATCGGCTTGGGGGCGTTTACAGCATCGCGACCCTCGTGGACGACTTTATTGAACGGCTGTTGATCAACAAGACGCTGAACGCAAATCCGAAAATCAACGAAGCAAGACAGCGGGTACCCAAAGCCGGACTGAAATTTCAAGTAACCGCTCTGGTCTGCCAGGTGACCGGCGGCCCCTGCCAGTACAGGGGGCGCTCCATGAAGGATGCTCACAGCCATCTTGATATCACCGAAACAGAGTGGCAGGCAATGGTGGTTGACTTCAGGACGAGCTTGGATAAGTTCAAGGTTCCTCCAAAGGAGCAGAGTGAGCTCCTTGCTATCGTGGGAAACACCAAGGGGGACATCGTTCTGTCCGCCAAGTAGGGCTAACAGACGTAACGGTTTCCGAGGGAAGTAAGGCGACTTCTGTGAAGTCGATATGCAGAAAGGAGGAGAAAAAGAAAGAGGCGAGATGATTTGCACCGTTCGCAGATAAACTGTTTCCTTATCTTGAAGTTAAGGTCAAGGTTACACTCCACGGTCCGGTAGCGGAGTACAACCTCCATCGTTGAAGTGACACACCTTTGTTGAAAAAATCCGTTGCACAGAGAAACCGCAAACCATTTTTACCATACTTACCATACAATGAAAGGAGAGCCTATGAACAAAAAAACTGCTTTGACGGTCGCAATTGCCTTCATCGCAACAGCCTGGATCTTCTCCGCGTCCGGTTTTGCCGCAGAATACGCTCCGCGGATCGCGAAGGAAGAAGTGAAGGCTCTTCTGAACGACCCGAACGTCGCCATCCTGGACGCCAGGATCGGGTCGGACTGGAAAAAAAGCGACAAGAAGATCAAGGGGGCCGTCCGCATCGACCCCCTTGACGTCGGGGCCTGGGCGGGAAGTTATCCCAAGGACAAAAAGATCATTGTATACTGCGCCTGAAGGGACGAGGCCACGAGCGCCAGTGTGGTGCTCAATCTTCGGGAGCGGGGTTACACAAACGCTTTTGCGCTCAAGGGCGGCTGGAACGACTGGGTGAAGGCCGGCTATCCGACGGAACCGAAGTGAACCAGCGTGTGAAAAAGCTGATGCTCCGGAGCGCAACAGTTCATCAGGGGGGAATCAGCACAATCTGAGTTTTGAATCCTTTTCCTAACGTCACAAATCTGAGGGAGTCATCCATGAAACACAAAGCTTATGTGCTGGCAGGGATCGTGGCGGTGCTTGCGCTCGCGTGGCTGGTCGCCGGGCCGGCCGTTTCTGCCGACGATGAAGCGCCCCGGATAACCAAGGAGGAGCTGAAAGCGAGGCTGAGCGATCCCGCCGTCACCGTGATCGATGTGCGGTACAAGTCGAACTGGAAAAAGAGCGGGCAGAAGATCGCCAGGGCCGTGCGCGAGGACCCGAACGAGATCAGTTCCTGGGTCGGAAAGTACAAGAAAGACCAGATGCTCGTCTTCTACTGCGACTGACCCAACGAGCAGACGAGCGCCAGTGTGGCGCTCAGCCTGATGGAGCGGGGATTCACAAAGGTTTCCGCCCTCAAGGGGGGGTGGTGGGAATGGGTCGGCGCAGGATACCCGGTAGAGGCCAAGTGAGGCAATGATGCCTTTGCAGGCCGACGGGCTCTCATGCTGCGGCCAGGAGCAGTGCCATGAAACGCTTGCTTTTAGCGATTGTTATCCTGATGTTCTTGCCGGCGGCGTTTGCCGGGTCCGTTACGCCGGAGACCTTCCTCATCCACGTGAAGAACTCCATGACCAAACACGATGCACGGACCTCCGTTCTGCCCCACGTCGTCCTGACCGCATTGCGGCATGGCTATAAGGTGATCATCCTCTTCGACGACGAAGGCGTGGACGCGATCAAAATAGGCCGATGGTACGGCGGGCACACGACGCCCCTAGACAAGGCATTCCTGCCGGAACAGGAGCGCATGGCCCTCTCCGCCCGGCTCGGCATTCCCTCAACGGACATACCTGACAATTACGGAGACCTTCTGCGCTTCCTGAAAGGGAAAGGGGTCGAACTCTATGCCAACAAGGTTGTCATGGACCTCCGGAATATCGGGGAGGACCGGTTCGATCATGCGGTGACGCCCGTCGCTGTCGAGAAAATGGTGGAGATATTCGAAAGGGCCGCAGTCACGGTGGCATACTGACACTCAACGCATTTCTTTCCTGTCTCTTCACCCTCGCCAACTACGACGAAGCCGGACAGAACGATGTCTTCTGTCCTTTCTCCGCGGGCTGCGGCTCGATCGTACAGTACCCCTATCTCGAAAACGGCTCCAGCCGTCCCCGTTCCGTCGTCGGCATGTTCGACGGCTCCGCCCGGCCGTACGTCCCCAGGGAAACGCTGTCGTTCACCATGCCGATGAACAAGTTCATTCGCATGGTTGACAACAGGGAAGAAAGTTTTGTAACAGTTTAGCCCTTTTTACTCCGTAACCGTTGCGACCTGCGAAGAGACAGCGCATCCCCCTGCACCCTCGTATACCTAAGGCCGGAAACCATCATGCCGCTATTGTATGCTCCGTCGGGTTTAATTTCAACTTGGAAGGGCGACTCCGGGACGTTGATACCCGACGAGCGTTTGTCCTGCCCATCGCCCGTCTTTCATCAATTCATCGAACGAGGCATCTCCGAGACAATTGCTTCTTGCGTTGCCCCTCCGGCCCTTTATCATCAGCTCATCCTTGGCCAGCGTCGACGTCTTATCCGCGAAACCATCGATGTAATCCGTGAACTTGATCATACTGGCTCTTATTGCTCAGTCTTTTCTTTTATCTCTTTTCTCCGGCTCTCCAAGCCGCTTGAGAGCGCCAGCGCCCAGAAGGGACTTCATCTGGCTGATGGCAATGCCGTTCAACTGCAGCAGCCGCTCGGGCTGCTCGCTTTCCTGGTGGATTAGGACGGCATTGATGCTCTCCAGGTTTGAAAGCACGACCAATTGTTCCAGCGTGGCGTAATCGCGCATGTTCCCGGCCTTATCTGGATTATCCTGCCTCCATTCACCGGCGGTTATGCCGAACAGGGCGACGTTCAGCAAATCCGCTTCGTTGGCGTAAATGGCGTTTGCCCGCGCTTTCGTTATCCTTTGCGGAATCAGACGGTCCTTAATAGCGTCCGTATGAATTTTATAGTTTATCTTGGCGAGCGTCCGCTGAAAGCTCCATTCGAGTTCCTTTGCGCGATATTCTTCTTCCTTGAGCCTCTGAAACTCCTTGATGAGCTACAGTTTGAACTCAGGGCTCAGCCACGAACCGAACTCGAAGGCGATGTCCTTATGGGCAAAGGTTCCACCGCCGTATCTGCCGGCTTTGGACAGGAGACCTATGGCGTTGGTGGCATCAATCCATTTTTTGGGAGACAAGGCAAAGGTGTTCAGCCCGGCCTCACTTTTAAACCTCTCGAATTCGAGGGGTTTAAAAGAAGGGTTGTATAGTTGCTCCCAAATACCAAGAAATTCAATAGTATTGCGATTACGCAACCAATTGTACAAGATGCTTTCGTCGCCGAACTTTTTCACCATATCAGTCAGGGAGATGTAATCTTGGTGATTCTGCGATAAAACGGTGATTTCGGCACCTTTGACGTTGATAGTTTGCTTTTTCATGGAACA
>JBGPUS010000160.1:0-5667 GCA_041491325.1 Nitrospirota bacterium
ACCACGGCGAGGCGTCTCTCGCTCACGCTTCCCTGTTCCGTAGCGCTCGTCCGGGTAGTGCACCTGGGACGCACCTTTCCCAAAACCATCCTGGTGCCGCTCAAGGCCCGGATCGATCATATTGCCGAGCGCGCTGCGTTTGCCGCGCTTATGGCCGGAGCGTACAACTCACGCATTCATCTTTTCCACACTGCCAAACCCCTGACGCGGTTCTTTCGCGGTGAAGTCCATCTGACCCCTCTGGAATGGGAGGCGCGGCTTCCGCATGACATTGAGCGTTTCATCGACACCCTAGATCGCTACGATATCGTACACGAAAAGAGACTCGTCCCCGGCATCGCGGGCAGGACCATCATGGTCGAAGCCGCCGCCAAGCGCCACGACCTGATCATCATGGGCGCAAGCGAACGCGGACTCTTGAGCGCGCTCTTTAAAGGCAATCCCGTCGAAAATGTCCTTCGTGAGACGATCTGTGATTTGATTATTCTGAAACCGAGGCAACCCCGGTAACCCAATACTGTGTGAGAAGGTGTTTTTTTTGATACGGTTGCTCCAATCTTAATTTTAAACTTTTGCCGTGTTTATCCGTGGTTACAAATGACGCTTTCAATCATCCGTGGTTAATCCATGAAAATAAACACTCTCACGAAAGAAGAAGTTTTCCGCAGCCTCGTCACGACCGAACAGGGGCTCACGGCCCATGAAGCGGAACGGCGGCTGCTTGAGTTCGGATTGAATCGTATCGAGGCGGTCAAGGGCCGGTCGCTCGTTCTCAGGTTTGCGGACCAATTCACGCATTTTTTAGCCATCTTGCTCTGGATCGCCGTGGCGCTTTCGTTCGTCTCTGAATACCTGAGCCCGGGCGAAGGCATGCTCGCCCTCGGCATCGCAATCATCGCCGTCATCTGCATCAATGCCGTCTTCACGTTCATCCAGGAATATCGCGCCGAGAAAGCGCTGGAGGCCATGAAGAAGCTCCTTCCTTTTCGCGTCAGGGTCCTTCGGGACGCCAGGGAGACGGAGCTTTCCGCCGAGCGCGTTGTGCCAGGCGATATCGTGCTTATTGCCGAGGGCGACAAGGCGCCGGCCGACCTCCGAATCATCGAGGCCTCCGACCTCCGGGTAAACATGGCCGCGCTCACCGGGGAATCCGAAGCCGTCTCCCGGACCACCGAGCCTTCTGACGGCGACGTTATGCACAGCCGGAACATCGCTTTTGCCGGGACCACGGTAGTGAGCGGATCAGGCATCGGCGTCGCGTTCGCCACGGGCATGAGCACTGAATTCGGCCGGATCGCCCATCTTACGGGAACGGTCTCGCCGGGCTTGACCCCGCTCCAGAAAGAGATCGTGCGGCTCACCAGGATCGTCGCGGCCATTGCCGGCGTGACCGGAGTTGTTTTTTTCGCCATCGGCTGGTTCAGCGGCAGGACGTTCTGGGAAAACGCGCTTTTCGCCGTCGGCATCATTGTGGCCAACGTGCCCGAAGGCCTGCTCCCCACCGTGACCCTTGCCCTCGCCATGGGCAGCCAGCGCATGGCGAAACGAAACGCATTGATCAAGACGCTCACGTCCGTTGAGACCCTCGGCTCAGTATCCGTGATCTGCACGGACAAGACCGGCACCCTTACCCAAAACGAGATGACGGTAAAAAAGATCGGGACGCTTTGCGGGCCTTCGGCGGAAGCGGAACAATGGCTTTTTACAGCAGCAGGGGCGTGCAACAATACGAGGGAGGTGGACGGAGAACTACGAGGGGACCCCACCGAGCTCGCTCTTTTTCGCGCCGCGCGAGGCCACGGCATTGCCGCGGCCTCCGTTCGTCTGAAGGAATTCTCCTTTGATGACGAGCGCAAACGAATGAGCACAATAAACGTAGTGGACGGGGCGGTCTACATCATGACCAAGGGCGCACCCGAAAGCGTTCTCTCTGTCTGCGCCCGATGCCGGAGGGAAGTCGGGGAAGTGCCGCTTGACGAGGCCTTGCGGCAGGAAGCGATTGCCCTTTACCAGGCCTTCATGGACCAGGGGCTGCGAGTACTCGCGTTTGCCTATCGCGAAGCTCCGGCGGGAGGGCAACCCCTGAGCAGGGAAGAGGCGGAACAGGAGCTGGTTTTCTTAGGATTTATCGGACTGGAAGACCCCCCTCGTCCCGAGGTGGCGGCGGCCATTAAAAAATGCCGGACCGCCGGCATTCGCATCATCATGATTACAGGCGACGCATCGAGGACCGCGGTCGCGATCGCGCGAGAGATCGGGCTGGTGTCAGGACAACCGACGGTTGTCGAGGGCGAGGCCTTTGTAAGAATGTCCGATGGGGAACTCCGGACAGCGCTCGCCCAGCCCGAAGTAATTTTTACCCGTATGACGCCGAAGCACAAACTCCGCGTCGTGAACCTTTTGAAAGAAGAAGGAGAGCGAGTTGCCGTCACCGGCGACGGCGTGAACGACGCGCCCGCGCTCAAGCGGGCGGACATCGGCATAGCCATGGGCCGGTCCGGCACCGACGTTGCCAAGGAAGCCGCGGACATGGTGCTGCTCGATGACAATTTTGCAACCATCGTGAGCGCCATCGAGGAGGGCCGGGCCATCTTCGACAATATCAAAAAATTCATTACGTACATCTTCGCGCACCTGACTCCCGAGGCAATCCCCTATATTCTCTACGCGCTTTTCCGGATACCGCTCCCCCTGACCGTGGCCCAGATCCTGGCGATAGACCTCGGGACCGAGACCCTGCCGGCCCTCGGCCTCGGCGTCGAGCCTCCTGAAGCGGGCATTATGAATATTCCGCCCAGGCCGAAGCAGAGCACCCTCATCGACGCCGCGCTCCTTCTGAGAAGCTACGTTTTCCTCGGGCTTATCAGCACCGCGGGAGCGCTCTTTGCTTATTTTTACGTTTTGAACCTGGGCGGCTGGAGGTGGGGAATGATTCTTCCGCTTGACCATCCGCTCGTGCGCCAGGCTTCCACGGCAACGTTCCTGGGCATCGTCATAATGCAGGTCGGCAATGTCTTCGCCTGCCGTTCCTCTCGGGAAACGGTCTTTCGAAGAGGTTTCTTCTCGAACCGGCTGATCCTCGGCGGCATCGCGATTGAACTCTTGCTCCAGGTCCTCATCGTATACCATCCCCTGGGCAATAAAATATTCTCCACCGCCCCCATCCCGCTCGACATCTGGCTGCTTCTTGTCCCCTGCGCCCTCGCATTGCTCTTTGCAGAGGAAGGAAGAAAGTACCTTGTCCGAAGAAGGGGCCGGTGACAGGCCGGTGATTCGGCTGATGCTTTCGCGCTATTTTATGCTATACTAACGGTAATCAAGACCATTTGCGTGCCTTATCCATCACAAGCAATCATCATCAAGGAGGAGCACATGCTCGTAATCGCGGACAATCTCAATACCCGAAATTCGGTTTTTATGGCGGCGGTAAAGAAGAAAGACCGGAAAGCGCTCGAAGCCATGGCAAAGGAGCTTGCGTCTTTTGGCCCGGACATGATCAATGTCCAGGTCTCGACCGACGGCTCGGGCGATGAAGAAACGCTTGCCTTCACGGCGGAGGCCGTGCAGCAAGGCTCGGACCTGCCGCTGTGCCTCGATTCCAGAAACGTGAAAGCGCTCAGGGCTGCAATCCCGGTCTGCAATGAACCGCCGATCGTCAATTACCTGTCCGCGGATGAAAAAAATCCGGACGAAATCCTAGCGCTGATCAGGGAAACGAAAGCGAACCTGGTCCTGCGCGCGCTCAAGGGGACCGTTCCCGCGACACTCGAAGCCAAGCTCATGATCATTGAAGACCTGATCGAAAAGGCGAATGCCGCCGACGTTCCGAACGAGCGGCTCTTTGCCGACCCGTCGGTCGTGCATATCGGCAGGGGTATGGGGCAGGAGCATCTGATGAACGCGCACGAAAGCATCGTCGTCCTGAACGAACTCGTCGATCCTCCGCTCAACACGGTGATCTGGCTCTCGAACATTACGGCCGGACTGCCGAAAAAACTGAAGGCCTCCGTGGCCTCGGCCTATCTCTGCTACCTTGCGGGCGCCGGACTGCACGCGGCCCTGGTGGATGTGAAGGACCGGGAACTGATGAAGGCGGTCTATCTCGTCAAGGCGTTCCGTGACGAGATCACCTTCGCGGCGGGAGATTTAGCGTAAGAACAGTGATCCCGTTCTTTTAGAATTCAGCAAAAAAGGCGGGAAGCCGTAAGCTCCCGCCTTTTTTTATTGGTAAGTATCAGAGCGTTGTCTATCCGCTGACCCAATAGTAAAAAAGACTGAGTTGCCGACGTAGTAAGGCTGCGACTATTTTGTTTTTTATCATTCATCGCAGGATTTTTGTCGACAAACGAGATTACCCCTCGGCCACTATCGTTTGGGGGGAAGGACAGTAAACCCTTCTCTTCCCGCCGCTTCCCGCAGTCTGATGTCAAGGCATACAAAGTGGTGCCCTTTAGGTGTCTTGTCGCACCAAACGAGGGCGGCAGCCAGTTGAAGGCTGTCGGCTGCCCGCAGAGGGTAGTTCTGGAGGAGGCGTCTTGTGATTTCCCGGATGTCATCGCTGGGCTCGATTTCCGTCCAGGCCTCCGTGAGTTCCGAAAGGACCGTGAGTCCCACTGCCTCATCGCCCGGCGAAAGAGCCCTGTCACGTCGAAGCCGGGCGAAGGCCGAGTAGCATTCCACGATGCTTCCCCACCAGACAACGAGCGCTCCATCCTTTTTCGCGACGTCCCGAACTATTTGGGTCTGCTCCTCGTCCATGCAGAGAGGAATGACCGCCGAAGCATCCCAGAATTTCATCGCCCCTCCTCGCGCTCGTTCAGCAGAGCCTTGAGTGCGGCGCCTTTCTTGTCCCTGGGGCGCGGCAAACTCCAGAAACTCGCCGGGAGACTTGATTTGCCGATGCGCGCCAAACCGGCCCGCTCCAGCGTCAGGAGATGCGTTGAAATTTCCATCTCAGCTCTTTTTATGGGAACAATCTTGGCAATAGGCCTCCCCCGGTCGGTCACCACGACTTCTTCCCCGGCCTTCACTTTTGACAGATATTTGCTTAAGAGCGCCTTCAACTCAGATACCGCGGCAGTTTTCACCATGACCTCCATGTTCCCTTTAATATGACTATTATAGTCATACCTGTTCTTCCTGTCAATATTCAAACTATGGCGAATAGTAGGAAGGGCAGCGCACTTGAGGTTATAACTGATGTTCTTAACTTCAATTAGGTCAGGGGCTCTGCGAGGAGCATCTACGATCAAAGCGGCAATAAGGTTGGAACTCTAACGAATTGAACAAGCTGAACGTAGCAACTAAATTTACGTTGCCTGACCCCATGTCTCCAAGTAATAACAAGACTAAACATTCGTCACGTATTAACGCTCCTATGGTTCTCGACCCGCTGGAGTGTCAGTGGAGAGGATAGAGACCGTTATTTCATCGTTTCTAATAACTGCATGTCTCCTCGAAGTAACTGATTGACGACCGAGGAAAAGTCAGTGTTGCGTTTCGCCGCAAGTTCCTGTACAAATGCTTGAACCTCATCGTCAAGGTATACTGGAATATTCAGTTTTACATCGGGCTTGTATAGTTTACCTCTCACCGCTTTTGAAAAATCATATTCATCTCTCATTTTAAGCTCCTTCACAAATATTGATTTCTTTCGATGTTGCACGA
>JBGPUS010000161.1:0-5648 GCA_041491325.1 Nitrospirota bacterium
AAACTGCTCGGCGGACCGCAGGCCGGCCTGATTCTCGGCAGGACAACCGCGCTCGACCCGATCCGGTCCAATCCCCTTGCCCGCGCGCTCCGGATAGACAAACTCACCCTCGCCGCGCTCGAAGCCACGCTGAGCGAGTACCTGGACATGGACAAGGCCGTCCAAGAGATACCAACGCTCCGCATGTTGACACAGCCTCTGTCGGAAATAGAACGCAAGGCGGAGCTTTTGTCAGCCGGGCTCAGGCAGGCCGGTTTTATGGTCTCTATCCGGAAGGACGCATCCCAGAGCGGCGGGGGCGCGCTTCCCACGGGGAACTTCCCTACGAAGATCGTCTGCGTCCGCCCCGAGCGCATGAGCGCCAACCGGCTCGAAGCTCGCCTGCGCCTCGGCAATCCCGCTATCATCACCCGCATCAAGGAAGGCATGGTCGTGTTCGACCCGCGGACGCTGAGTGATGAGGAAATCGGCGAGATCGTTAAAGCAGTAAAAATAATTACTTCATCTTGATATCTTGCCACAGAGCACACAGAGTTCACAGAGAAAAAATCAAATTACACTTTCCAGTTTTTAAAGCAGTCCTCTGTGACCTCGGTGACCTGTGGCTGAATGGTTGCTTATGAAATACATCATTCTCGGCACTGCCGGACATATCGACCACGGAAAATCGAGCCTTGTCAAGGCCCTCACCGGCACTGACCCGGACCGGCTCAAGGAAGAGAAAGAGCGCGGTATCACGCTCGACCTGGGGTTTGCCTCTCTTGACCTGCCGGGCGGAAACCGCCTCGGCATCGTGGATGTTCCGGGCCACGAAGGCCTGATCAAAAACATGCTTGCGGGCGTGGGCGGCATGGACATCGTGATGCTGGTAATCGCCGCGGACGAAGGCATTATGCCCCAGACGCGCGAGCACCTCGCCATCTGCGAACTCCTGCGCATAAAAAAAGGGCTGGTCGTTCTCACGAAAAAGGACATGGCCGAACCAGATTGGCTTGCTCTCGTGCGGGAAGAGGTTCGCGAATTCGTCAAGGGAACGTTCCTTGAAAAAGCCCCCCTTGTCGCGGTATCGTCCAAAACAGGCGAGAACCTGCCTGGTCTCATAGAAGAGCTCGGAAAACTCACGAACGAGGTCACACCGAAATCTTCGAACGGCATTCTTCGCCTTCCCATCGACCGCGTCTTCACGATGAAAGGCTTCGGAACGGTCATCACCGGCACCTTGCTCTCGGGTACGATCAGCACGGAACAGGAAGTCGAGCTTCTTCCGAAAGGCGTCAAAACAAAAGTGCGGGGCATTCAGTCCCATAACCAGGCGGTATCGCGCTCCGTTGCCGGTCAGCGCACGGCCGTGAACCTTCAGGGCATGGAAAAAGACCAGCTTTCTCGCGGAGACACCATTGTGAGCGCCGGCTTTTTCAGATCCACGAAAACGCTCGATGCAAAGCTCGACCTGCTGAAGCAAGCTCCGCGCGGCCTTAAGACTGGCGCTCGCATCCGCTTCTATAACACGACGCAGGAGGCCATCGGCAGGATCACGATCCTGGGCGCAAAGGAACTTTTGCCGGGACAGGAAGCTTTTGTCCAACTCCGCCTTGAACAGCCAGTGATTGTCCAGCACGGCGACCGGTTCATTTTGCGTTTTTATTCTCCCATGGAAACCCTGGGCGGGGGAATGGTTCTGAACCCCCACACACGAAGGCATAAGCAAAGCACTATGCAGGAGTCTCTTAAAAATCTCGGCATCCTCGAACAGGGAAGCATGGAAGACCGGCTCGCGCTTCTCATAGCCGGGAAAGGCCTCGCCGGCATGGACGAGAACGAAATCATCGGCGCCGTGGCAGCGGACAAACAGGAGCTCACCACGGCCCTGGCCTCTGTTGCGCAGAAGAAAAGCGCGCTCAGGGTGGACACGCTCTACGTCCATGCGTCGCAGCTCTCCGTGCTTGAGAAAAAGGTCAGTGACCTCATCGCGCGATATCACAAAGACAATCCCCTCAAACCCGGCCTTGAGAAGGAAGAATTGAAGGGCATGCTGCGCATGCGGCTGTCTCCCAAAGTATTGAACCTCGCCGTCGACGGACTGCTGAAGAAAAAACAGGTCGAGGCCGACGGTGCACGGCTCAGGCTGCCGTCGTTCAAACCGGCAAAGGACCAGAGCGCAATCAAGGACAAGATCGTGGAAGCCGTCAAGAAAGGCGGCTCCCAGCCGCCCACGAGAGAGGAACTTCCCGCGCTTCTCAGCATTACGGATAAAGATGCCCGTGATTTGCTCAAGCTCCTTGCCCAGGAAAACAGCATCGTGCGCATCAATGATTCGCTGTATCTTTTCCAGGACACGCTCGAAAGCATCCGCGTTGACCTCAAGAAACACCTTGAAGAAAAGAAGGAGATCACCATGGGCGAGTTCCGCGACCTCGCCAAAACCTCGCGCAAGTTCGCGGTGCCGATCATGGAGTACTTTGACTCGCAGAAGCTGACTCAGCGGGTCGGAGACAAGCGGGTGCTGCGGGGGTAAACCATGAAAAATCGTTTCAGACACAGAAGAAGCGGATTAAAACCTATGATAAAAGCGGATACATTCTAAAGCAATGCTTAACTCTTTTAGCAAACTACTTATCTTGGAAAAATCCGCTGTTATCCGGCTCTTATCCGCCTTGATCCGTGTCAAATGCCGCTATAAAATATAATGCCTTCACTCCGCCTGCCTGCTCTGCCAGGTTCGGCGCAAAAAAAACCCTCACGGTATCCCGTGAGGGTTTTTTAGTGCAGGATGATGACTGATTACTTCTTGTGGCACTTTGCGCAACTGGCCGGGTCCTTCGAGCTGAACGCCTTGGTCCCGTTGTGGCAGACGCCGCAGAACTTGCCTTCGTCCATGGCTTTCATGGTCATGACATCCGCGCCCTTCTTCATCTTGAAGGCGGCGGGATGGCAGGCATTGCACTTATTGCCTTTGTCGGCGTGGAGCTTGCCGTCAAAAACCACCTTGCCCGCTCCTTTGCCGTCGAACTCCACGGTCTTTCCCGGAGAAATTGCCATCACCGGAACAGCCATGACGAGCATCACTATCGCTACGAGGGCCAACACAAATAATTTTCTCATCGGTATTTCACCTCCCTTCGTCAAAGATTAAATTCACAACCCTCTGGCCAATCTTACAGAAACGCCTTCGGGCTTTTGTACTCGTGGCACGTAACGCAATCCTTCTTGGCAGTTTCTTCGGTCACCTTCCAGCCATGCGGCTTGTGACAGTCTTTGCAATTCATGCTCATATCGAGGTGGACCTTATGCTTGCCCACGTTGACGGTGTTCGCATGGCACCGCAAGCAATCCGCGGCCGCAGGCTTGATCTTGCCCGCGGTATGCGGTTTGTGGCACTCATAACAGGGTATCTGCATGGGCGACTGCTTGGCAAATTTAATTTTGTTCGCTTTTTTAACAAGCCGGGCTTCGGGCTGGAAGTACTTGACATCGATGGTGCCCGCCGCAACAAGCTCTTTCCGCAATTTTTCGTCCGCACTGTGGCAGAAGAGGCATTTCTCACGGTCCGGCCTGAGGTTCTTCGTCTTTTCCGTGTGGCAGTTCAGGCAGGCCAGGCCGCCCATGCCGACGCCATGGACCTGTTTGTCCGTGTGGCACTTGGTACAGAACTTTTCCGTGGGAAGGAACTTGTGGAGCCCCGACTTGTCCGCCTTGAGCTCCCCGTGGCATTCCGTGCATTCGAGCTTCTGCACGGTAACGTGCTTAGCGTGGAATGGCGAATTGCTGATCTTCGTTGCCTTGCCTTCGACGTGGCACTTGTTGCAGAATTTCTGGTTTACGATGAACTCTTTCTTATGGCGCTCCGGCACGACGGTCGGGTTTTTGAGCACGAAACTGACGAGCAGCTGGGTCAGTTCCGGGACCGCGAGATGATGACAATCGTGGCAATTCACCATGGTATGCTCGCTCGCGGCCCACGTGGAATACGCCGGGTCCATGAGATGGCAATACGCGCAGAATTTAGGGTTGTTCTGGGTAAAATCATAGGTCTTGTATGCCGCAAAGGAACTCACCAACACAACCGCCAGCACGGACCCTATGATGAGCACCTTAGTTTGCCAGGTCATCGGCTGCTTCAGCCGTTCTACGATCTGCGTAACCTTGTCCTTCAACCAACCAAATAACCGCATTTCTCCTCCTCAGCCTTCCTCATTATAATGACTATTTCTTTACTTACCGGCGCTTTTCAGCTTTTTTTTATATCACAAGCGGAATTATATGTCAATGCCTATCAGGGGTGCAAGAGATATTGTTTGATGCGGGTATAATAAATATTTATCGTATCCCAGGGGAAATCCGCCGAGACAACGCGCTCCCTCTCACCGTCCCGCCTCCCCTCCGGCCTCCGGGAAGACCGGGAATATCTTGCTGATGACCCAGAACAACGGGAACGGCATAAGGAGTATGCAGAGCGCTCCTGCCACGCCTTCTTTAAAGGTCTCCCAATCGTGGGGGACAACCGGAATGTGGTAGTGCATGTATCCCGCAAAGGAGAGGGAAAACGCCTGTCCTCCGATTACGACGTTCCAGCGCATCATAAAGACGCCGAACAGCACCAGGATAGTCCCGAGCACCGCCCTCCGTATCGTCAGGCCCGGCAGCAGAAACAGGATAAGCGGGAGGAGGTTCCCGATCCCGTACTGGAGCAGGAAGATGCTGGTGAAATCTTTTCCGTAGATCACGCTTCGCAGCACGTCCCAGGACTTGACCGCGGTGTATCCCCGAAAGATGAGGTCCAGGAGTTCGAGGCTGATGGCGAACACCAGGAAAAAGAGCAGGTAGCGCGCGGTCATTTGTATGACATTCACCTCCACCCCTTTAAGCTCCTGCTTCGAGGGATATCGGCCGTAGGTTATGCTTGTCCGGGACGAGAGAAACCGCCTGACTTCCATGGTGAGAATGTAGGTGAGCATGCAGAGCGCAATGCCCGACACGACTGCCGACATAATGAAAATGACCGGCATGAGCGGCGTCATCCACATGGCGTTCGCCTTCACGGACCCGAAGATGAACCCGGCGTACCCGTGCAGAAAACAGGCAACGGGAATGCCGATGCCCGCCAGAACCTTGATCGCCTTCTCGTCATGGTGCAGTGCCTCTTCGCTGATATCGTATGCCCCGAGCGTCAGGACGCTGAATAACAGGCTGCTTCCCCGCTCCGCCAGGGTCTTGTCCTGTTTTTTCCGGAGCGTGAGAGAAACCTCCACAAAATGCTTCCGGTACATAAACCAGAGCTCCGAGGCCACGATACAGCCGTACGTCATGAATACGATGCCGAACGCGGCAATGGCCGAGGTAAAATGCGGGGTCATAAGCACGTTGATGCCCCGAACCGGAAACTGGAGATGAAGCAACAGGGGCATGGGCGCCACGAACAGCAACGCGAAGGAGAAGACCAGGGCAAAACGCGCCATGTCCTTCAGCTTTTGGATGCCGAACACGTGATACAGGGACGACAGCACGAAGGCCCCGGCAACGAGGCCCGTCATAAGGGGGTACATCACGATCTGGATACTCCAGTAAATATACTCGTTCGGGTAAACGAACAGCTCCTTTACGGTCCAGATTTCTCCGTGCACCATGGTTATTTTACCTCCTTGCTCAGG
>JBGPUS010000162.1:0-5633 GCA_041491325.1 Nitrospirota bacterium
CCCGGCCCCCATGGTTCGAGACCACGATGGCTGCAGCGCCCGCTTCAACGGCAAGCTCCGCTTCTTCCGGCGTCATCACGCCCTTGAGCACGAAGGGAAGTTTCGTGGAGGAAATTACTTCTTTGAGTTCCGCAACCGTTTTGGAGCTTACAGGCTGGCCTTTGAGGGCCATGGTGATGAGTCCCGCGCCATCGATATCGATGCCGACTGCCAGTGCGCCGGATTTTTCCGCTTCACCAATGTGGGCCATGAGCTCCTTCTGGCCCCTCGGTTTGATGATCGCAATGCCCTTTCCCTTGTTTGCACTCACGGCCTGGAGCCCGCTTGTCCACATCGACGGGTCCGCGCCGTCGCCGGTCATGCCGAGCGTTCCCGCTTGCAGGGCGCCCGCGATAATTGCGGTCACAAAATCCATTTCGCTCATCTTGCCGCCCATATTATACGGGGTCCCGGTCATCGGCGCGGCAAGGACGGGAGCGGCAAGCTTGGTACCCCAGAGGTCCATGGACATGTCCACGGTCTTCACCTCGTGGATGGTTCTCATGTTGAAGCGTCGGTGGGCCAGGGCCTCGATATTCGCTTTAAAAGCGCTGCCGGTCCCCGCGCCTCCCATGCCCGGCACCTCGCCAGCGCAAACCCTGCCGTCGCAGACAGGACAGACCCTGCAAAAGCCGGCCAGGCGTTCCTTCGCGTTCTTTCGGACCTCCGCTAAATCCATTCGTCGAGCCCTCCCTTTGAAAAACGTAACTATAATAACACTGGAAACAATAGGCTTCAAGAATAAATTATCCAAAAAAGCAGGTGAAACCAAAGATGATACCCTGCATTCGCGGCAAGCGCGCCCCACATTCGCGCTTCGCACTCATAAGCGTTGGGTGCAGGCTCATAAACGCTGGGCACGAGACGCAGATAAACACAGATGAAAAGCAAAAACAATAATTTAGCCCAGTCAAGGTGATCTCTTACCTGGTGATACTGGAATTTTGCTTTATGTAATTGAATTATCCGTGTTCATCTGAGTTCATTTGTGGTTCCAACCGCTTTTTTTAAGAAGGCAATGTCGCTCTATTTTTTCCCGGAGATAAGAAACACGGAAAATCCCCTTTTCCCGCCGCCTTCGACGTCCTTGACGATAGTCGTTGCCGCGGCTGAGCGGACGTCCGTAAAGCCCGTCTGCTGAAGCAGATGGGTCAGCTTTTCACGGTCAAAGCCGAAATGGAATACGCCGGTGTTGTCAGGATGAAACGCGCCGTCCTCCGCGTCGAGATCGGCGAAGCACACTCGGCCTCCAGGTTTGAGCAACTCGTGCCACTGCCTAAACAGCAGGCCGGCGTCAGGTACGTGGTGCAGGGTCATGCTGCTCACGATCAGATCGTACAAGCCCACGGCGCACTGTCCTTTTTCGAAATCTACGAACTGCGACCGGACGTTGGTAAGCGTTCGTTGCTTTATCTTCTCCTCCAGAACGCCGAGCATGCCCCTTGAGCTGTCCGCGCCTGTAATAGAGCCTACAAACGGCTGGAGCAAAAGCGTCACCAGGCCCGTGCCGCAGCCGAAGTCGAGGGCATCCATATTTTTGCCGAGCTTGACCGTCTTCATGATAGCATTGGCCACATCTCCGGCAAGCTTGACCCTTCCGGGATTTTGGTCCCACTGCGCTGCTTCTTTATCAAAATCTTTAGCTTGTTCAGGTTTCATGGACGCCTCCGTAACGATATGCTTATTCCTGTTTCTGTCCCAAAGCCAATAAAACCACACTCCCAATAATGATGGTCATTGCTGAAACTCCGAGCAGCGTGATCTTTTCTCCCGCGAGCCATGCCCCCAACGCAACCGCGATGAGGGGGTTCACGTAGGCATAACTCGTCGCGAGTGCGGGACGCACTCTCTTGAGCAGGTACAGGAACGCGGTAAACCCAATCAACGAGCCGAACACCGCAAGGTAGGCCAATGCGCCCAAAGAACGCCAGGTGGGAACAACATCGAATCGCTCGTTGGCCAGGATGCTTACCAAAAGCACGATTGCGCCGCCGCCGATCATCTGCGTTGCTCCGGACAGCTGGCCCTTCGGCAAGGCCAGATGCAGGCTCCATGCCGAACCGAACGCCCACGAGGCGGCCGCAAGCAGAAGCGCAATCGCTCCCGCGGGATGCGCCCGCAAGTCGCCCTCAAGATTCAGCAGTAGAATGCCGAGGAAACCTAAAAGAAGTCCCGACCATTCAAGACGCGACGGCCGATGTTTCCAGATACCGGCAAAGAGCACGGTCCAGATAGGAGTCGTGGCGATCACAAGCGCTGCCAGGCCCGAAGCGACCCACTGCTCGGCATAGGCCACTCCAGCGCTCCCGCCGAGAAAAAGAAAACCGCCGACAGCGGTTGCGTTCAGCCACTCTTTCCCGGTCGGCGCCGTTGCTCCGCGGATCCGGAGATAGAGATACAGGCCGACGCCGACCAGCAAAAATCGGATGCCCATCATGAAAAAAGGCGGCAGCTCGACCAGCGCGATCCGTATGACCAGGTAGGTCGATCCCCAGGAAAGGTACACGGCCGCAAGCGCGATCAGAATTTTCAGTTTACTTTTTTCTTGTTCCGTCATATGTTCGTCAATCGTTCTTTCTGCAAACAGCCGTTCCCCCGGCGCTGAGCCGGTCCCCGACGTTTGATGATCTGTTCAGCGCGCTGATAACTGCCCGGAGAGACGCAATCGAAATATTCGTGTCGATTCCGGCTCCAAAAAAGCGGCGCTGCTCTTCATTTTCTATCTGGATATAGGCGACGGCTTTTGAAGCCGAGCCCTGTTCAAGCGCATGCTCATGATAGGATGCCAGGGTGAATATTTCGGAAAGTTCGGCGTTCATCGCGCGGCAGAATGCGTCCACCGGGCCATTGCCGGCCCCAAATATTTTCCGTTCCGCTCCGTTCATCAAAAGGTGCGCCGTCACTTCCGTGCCGCGGAAGCTTCCGTTTGACCCCTGCGCCGGCTGTTCGTGTATTCCGCAACTGATCAGCTTAATCGGCGCATCCATCAACAGGTATTCGCGCTCAAACGAACCGAGGATCATCTCCGGCAAAATTTCTTTGCCCGTCTCTTCCGACATTGCCTGAACAATTTTGCCGAATTCCGGGTGCATTTCCTTCGGGAGCACAAAACCGAATTCATGCTCCATCACGTAGGCAACGCCGCCTTTTCCGGACTGGCTGTTAATCCTGATGACCGCCTCAAACGTCTTTCCCACGTCCTGGGGATCGACCGGCAGATAGGGCACTTCCCAATGCCGGGGCTTCTCTTCCCGGTACACCTTGATTCCCTTGTGAATCGCATCCTGGTGCGACCCTGAGAAAGCAGTATACACCAATTCGCCTGCATAAGGGTGGCGGGCAGGGACCGGCATTTTCGTGCACTGTTCATGGACTTCGATGGTCCGGCCGATGTCATGAAAATCGAGCATGGGATCGATTCCCTGCGAGAACAGGTTCATGGCGAGCGTAACAAGATCGACATTTCCGGTCCGCTCTCCGTTTCCGAAAAGCGTGCCCTCGACCCGCTCCGCGCCCGCCAAGAGGGCCAGCTCAGTCGCAGCTACGGCCGTTCCCCGGTCGTTATGAGCGTGAACGCTGACCACGATGGACCCGCGGTTTTTGATATGTCCGCAGAACCACTCGATCTGATCGGCGTAGACATTCGGCGTAGACATTTCGACAGTGGCCGGGAGATTCAGGATCAGCTTTTTGCCCGGCGAGGGTTTCAGCACGCCCGCGACTGCTTCGCAGATTTCGAGCGCGAAGTCCAGTTCCGTGCCGGTGAAACTTTCGGGCGTATACTCGTAGAAGATAACGCTTTCGCCCATCTTTGCGGCTTCTTCCCGGAGCTGCTTTGCAGCGGACACGGCGAGGCCGAGGACCTCCGCTCTATCCATGCGAAAGACGACCTTTCGCTGCAGCGTGGACGTCGAATTATACAAGTGCACGATCGCCCGCTTTACGCCGCGCAGGGACTCAAAGGTCCTTGTAAGCAATTGTTCCCGCGCCTGCGTAAGGACCTGGATGGTAACGTCTTCCGGTATGAGGTCCTTCTCGATCAACAGCCGAATGAAGTCGAATTCAGTCCGTGACGCCGAGGGAAATCCGACCTCGATTTCCTTAAAGCCGATTTCAACGAGATGGTTGAACAGAAAGAGTTTTTCGTCAACGTTCATCGGCGTGACCAACGCCTGGTTGCCGTCCCTGAGATCGACGCTGCACCAGGCAGGCGCGGATGTAATAATTTTTGACGGCCAGTTTCGGTTGGGCAAGGTCATCGGCGCATACGCCTTGTATTTATGGATTGGCATGACGTTCATATACTCTTCCTCACTTTTTCCGCTGACGCGAAAATGCGCCTGAAATCGAATTCAATACCGCTCTCGGTCCGGTTCCGCTCGAACCGGTCCGCAAAGATCTTTTTAAATTGCTCCTGCTCAGATCCGGGTAACGGCGCTAAATACGGCCTGAGCCCGGCTGACGCCCACCAGTTTATTACGGCTGACGTGTCGTCGAAACGCAGCCGGTAATCCCGGTAAAAAATTTTCATATCCACAAACCCTGCATCACGCAGCAAGGCTGCGTACTCCTCCTTGGTGAAGAATCGCCAGGGAGATTCCCAGGCAGAATAGAAATCTTCAACATGAAGGAGGGCAATGGTCTCTTTCGTGTACTTAAAAAATTCCGGGCAAAAATTACGAGCAGGGACCTGAAAGACGAGCCGTCCGTCTTTTTTCATGGAACGCGCTATGCGTCCGAGCGCGTTCTCCTGGTCCGTGACCCATTGCAGCGCGGAGTTCGAGAATACAAGGTCGAACTCATCGGTAAAGTTCATGTCCTGGGCCGCGAGTTCCATAAGCCGAACGTTCTCCATGCCCGCAGTGACTTCGCGGGCCTTGTCGAGCATTTCGCGGGACGGGTCCATCCCGGTCACGCGGCCTTTCGGTGCCAGGCGCGCAAGTTCGACGGTAAGCTTTCCTGTTCCGCAGCCGAGGTCGAGAATTGCATCGCTCTTTCCTGCCTGGGCCAGAGCGATAAGCTCCCTGCCTGCGTCGATCTGCGGGGCCTTTACTGCGTCGTATTTTTCCGCGTCCCATTTCATGGAGCACCCCCTTAAAGTAAAGCAGCATAGTGTCAAAATTTCACCGCAGAGGACGCTGTGGAAATCTCGAACCATAAAACCGCAAGCGGTTTCACAAATCCTCCGCCCGCTAATATGGGGGGGGCTCTTAAATAAAAAAAGCCACGGAAGTTGATTTTCCGTGGCTTTGTGGGTGTGTATTAATTATTCTTTATGTTCGGAATAAGTTAATAGAATCCCCCTTCAGCCACGGCGATAAGCTGCCATGCTGCGCGAATAAGGACGAGGGCTTTAAGGGAATTCCTATTCAACATGATGACTTAAATATAAGTGAACTCGTTTCGCTTGTCAAGAAAAAATTCGGATGCGCCGAAAATATTTCAAATCAATTCTGACTCAGCTTGTCAATTTCCATAAACAGGCCTTGGCAGGCCTCCGGGGTCGCTTCCCCGGAGTAGATATACCGAACAAAACCTTTTTTATCGATAAGCACGATGTTCGCGACATATTCCGAGAGTCCGTATGAGGTAAA
>JBGPUS010000163.1:0-5574 GCA_041491325.1 Nitrospirota bacterium
ACCCAGTTTCCCGGTATGGTGCGAATTATCATGGTAAAGGCAAAGAGCGCGGAAGACCTTGCGCCAGCGGAAAAACAGATAACGGAACTGATCAGGCAGAGACATCACATCGGCCAGAAACAGGACAGCGACTTCAGCGTGCGGAACCTCACGCAGATCATGCAGGCCGCGGAGCAGTCCACACGGGTCATGACCTTGCTGCTCGGCGCTATCGCGTCCGTTTCGCTTCTGGTCGGCGGGATCGGGATCATGAACATCATGCTCGTGTCCGTCACCGAGCGCACCCGCGAGATCGGCATCCGCATGGCCATAGGCGCGAAGACCTGGGACATCCGGCTCCAGTTCATCATCGAGGCGCTCACGCTGTCTATGATCGGGGGTGTCATAGGAATCATCTTCGGCGTGTCCACGGCTGTGATTCTCTCCTCGGTATCGGGCTGGCCCACCGTCGTGTCGGTCTTTTCGATAATTGTGGCGTTCGGTTTTTCCGGCTTCATCGGCATCTTCTTCGGGTTCTATCCGGCGTACAAGGCATCGCTGTTGAACCCGATTGATGCGCTGCGGTATGAGTAGATAGTAATTCTCCCAGTCGGGGTCCAAAACCACCACAAACCACCACGTTTTCCTTGCCTTTTCCATCATTTTATAGTACCTTCGCTTCATGGTCGGTCAAAGAAAAAGTTCTGACTGGAGAAAAAAGACATGAAGCTCGACCTGACATCTTTTCGCGACGCCTTTGCCGCGCTGGACAGAAGTATGACGTTTCTGGCCTCTGAGAGCGCAAAGAGCGACCCGCTTTTGCATGAGCAATTCAGGAATTCCGCCATTCAGTGTTTTGAGTTCACTCATGAACTGGCGTTCAAAATGATGAAGAGGCAATTGGAACGGATGAGCGCCGACCCCGCGGCCGTCGATAAGATGGCGTATATGGATATCGTCCGCTCGGCGGCCGAAGCCGGTCTTGTGGACGATGTCGGCAGATTCAAAAACTACCGCGATAAACGCAACATCACCAGTCACACCTATAACCGGGCCAAGGCAGAGATAATAGAGGCTATTCTTCCTGCATTCCGCGAAGACATGCTTTTTCTCCTCGCCGAATTGGAGAAGCGCAACGCGTGAAACAAATAGATATCACACACGATGAGCTCGATATCGTGCGCACTCTCCTGGCTAAGCATGTGCCGGACCGGGAAGTTCGTGCGTTCGGCTCGCGCGTCTCTGGTCCGTCAAAAAAGTTTTCCGATCTCGATCTCGTCGTGATGGGTGAAGCCTCCGTGGCGTCCTCTGTTTTGGCGGACCTGGAAGAGGCTTTCCGCGAATCAGATCTGCGCTTCAAGGTTGATGTGGTGGAATGGGCAACGACTAAAGGGAACTTCCGCCGAATCATCGAGCGGAAGTATGTAGTTGTGTGGCAGGGTAAGGGATGAGTTGAGGGTTAGAGAATTCACGTGTCACTTTTCCTCGACAAATCCCTTAAAATATTCTAATATTGTCCATTGCCATGGACGACCTCAAGACCATCCTCGACCGGATAAAAAAACCGCTTGCCTTTGCCGCCAGGGACAATTTTGCGCATGTAAAGAGCCTGGCCGCGGAGCCGTTCATGCGGACGCAACTTGAAGCGCTCAGAAAAGTACGGCAGGGCCGGAGCGAGTTGGACGAGCTTGAAAAGCTTTTTGTCGGTTTCGACGGCCTTCCCCCTGATAAAAAAAGAGACCGTATTCTGAGCGCATCGGCTGTGCTTGTTTCTCTTGAACGTGATATGAAGGAAGCAGGTCCCAGGGTCATTGATGCATCTGATAAACCGGCTCCATCGCCTGCATCTTCTGAAACGCATACCCATATCAAACTCGATACCCCCATCCAATACTGCAAAGGCATCGGGCCTAAACGGGCTGATTTGCTGAAGAAGCTGAATATCTTCACGGTGGAAGACGCGCTCTTCTATCTTCCCTGGCGCTACGAAGACCGGGGGAACTTCAAGAAGATCGGCAGGCTTGCTTACGGCTCCTACGAGACCGTGATGGGCGAGGTGGTTTCCGCTGAAGTGGCCTCGACAAAGCGACAGCGCCTGAAGATTTTCGAACTCGTGATTACGGACAACAGCGGGATGCTCGTCGGTTCCTGGTTCAACCAGCCGTTCATGAAAAAGGCGTTCAAGCCCGGCCAGCAGGTGATTCTCTCTGGTGTCGTGAAGTCCAATCCCTACCGGGGCGGTCTGCCGCAGATAGATAACCCCGACTATGAGATCATGGATGAGAGCGAACAGGACAGCCTTATCCACACCGGCAGGATCGTTCCGATCTATCGTACGACTGCGGGTCTGTCCGTGCGTTACCTCCGGAGCATGATGAAGTCGTCCCTCGATTCGTGCGGCGAAGCCTTGCCCGATGCTCTGCCTGACTATCTTACATCAAAATATTCCCTCGTTCCCATTGCCCAGGCGTTGTTCGAGGTCCATTTCCCGACACAGGAAAAAGATGTCGCTGTTTTGAACCGAGGGATGAGTCCTGCGCACCGAAGGCTGAGTTTTGAGGAACTGTTCACCTTGGAGTTGGGGCTTGCTCTTAGAAAACAGGGAGTTGTTGTAAAAAAGAAAGGCATTTCGTTCAAGACCGCGGGAGCGCTCGAAGCGAAACTGAGAAACGACTTGCCATTCACCTTGACCGGGGCGCAGGAACGGGTTATCGCCGAAATCAAGCGCGACATGACGGCGGAGCGGCCCATGAACCGGCTCATACAGGGAGACGTTGGGTGCGGCAAGACCGTGGTTGCCATGACCGCCTCGCTAACGGCTGTCGAGAGCGGGTATCAAGCCTGCATTATGGCGCCGACGGAGATTCTCGCGGAGCAGCACTATAAGAACATTTCAGCCATGGCACTCCCGCTCGGTATTACCGTGCGATCGCTCACCGGCCGTATGAAGAAGAAGGGAAAAGATGCGCTGCTCGCCGAGATCGAATCCGGCGCGGCCCAGATCGTGATCGGCACGCACGCGCTTATCGAAGGGAACGTAAAATTCAAAAGGCTCGGCCTCGCGGTTATCGACGAGCAGCACCGCTTTGGCGTGATGCAGCGCTCCACGCTCACCTCGAAGGGCTATGAGCCCGACGTGCTCGTGATGACCGCCACGCCGATCCCGCGGACGCTTGCGCTCACGGTCTACGGCGACCTCGATGTGTCCGTGATCGATGAAATGCCGCCCGGCAGGAGCCCGGTTACGACAAAACTTTATTTCGAGAGCCGCCGCGGGGAGGCATACCAGTTTATCGAAAACGAGGTCAAGAAGGGCAGGCAAGTGTACGTGGTCTATCCGTTGGTGGAAGAAAGCGAGAAAGTTGACCTGAAGGCCGCGACCGAAATGGCGGCGCATCTCCAGAAAGACATTTACCCCGACTGGAAGATAGGACTTCTTCACGGCAGGATGAAGTCGGAAGAAAAAGAAGCGGCCATGGCTTCCTTCAAATCAGGAGAGACGCATATCCTCGTCTCGACCACGGTTATCGAAGTCGGCGTGGACGTGCCGAATGCCGCGGTCATGGTGATCGAGCATCCCGAGCGGTTCGGTCTGGCGCAGTTGCATCAGCTCCGGGGCCGTGTGGGGAGGGGGGCTCACCAATCCTACTGCATTCTGATGGGACCGAGGATGTTCACCGATGAGGCTCGGGAGCGGTTGAACGCCTTTGTGCGCACGAACGACGGGTTCAGGATCGCGGAAGAAGACCTGCGCTTGCGCGGACCCGGAGAGTTCTTCGGCACGCGCCAGTCCGGGCTTCCTGACCTGCGCGCCGCCAACATCATTCGCGATGCTGACCTGCTGGAACAAGCGAGGAAGGAGGCCTTTGAACTCATACGGGAAGACCCGGGGCTTGGCCGGTATCCGCTGCTTCGGGAATCGGTTCAGAGAAAGTGGCAGGGGAAGCTTGGACTCATCAACGTAGGTTGATATTTTTAGTGCATTCTGATAGAGTAAAAGGTCAAGAGTGCAGGGGCCAGGGCAGGGAATACGTAAGATGCGGTCCGGACCCAGGACCCTGGCTGTTGGACCCGCTCTTTAAGGAGTCATCATGACCATTTGGGAAACGGCTGTCTTAAACATGCAGAAGGGGTCTCGAAAAGTCATGGCCGCTGCCGCGGTCTTTTCCGAACGGGTAAAGGCGGAAATCGCCATCGTCCGGCTGCGGATCAGGATCGATGAGGTTCAGGCGCGGATAGATGAACTGTACCGCACCATCGGCCGCACCACGGTCGAGCTCAGGAACAAAGGCTTGATGCCCGAGACTGCCGAACAGCTTTTCGCTGTCGATGAAATAACCGCTGCCCTGAATGAACTTGCGACGAGAAAAAAAGAAATAGAGGACCTCCTGTTCGAGATAAAGCACGAGCAAGACGCATATAAGCCTGCTGCAAAGCCGACGGAGGACGCCGCCCTATGATTATCGCCGTGGCCCTGCTTTTCGGCCTTATCATCGGAAGCTTTCTTAACGTCTGCATCGTCCGCGTGCCGCGCGACTGGTCCATTGTAACGCCGCCGTCCCAGTGCCCGCGGTGCCGGGCCCCGATTAAATTCTACGACAATATACCAGTGATCAGTTTTATTCTCCTCAGGGGGAAATGCAGGAGCTGCGGTTTGCCTATTTCATATCGGTACCCGCTGGTGGAACTCCTGAACGCTCTCCTGTACGCATGGATTGTCAACGAATTCGGGATCAGCGGAGAAGCGTTCCTCATGATGGTGCTCTGCTCTTCCCTGATCGTCATCACCTTTATCGATTTCGACCACCAAATCATTCCCGACGTCATTACTCTGCCGGGGATGGTCCTGGGCTTGCTGGTTGCGCCGTTTTTCATGACCACGCTGACAGATACACTGCCGTTCCGTCTCGATCTGCTCCTGCCCCATGCGGGGCCTTATCTCAGGGGTTTTCTGAATGCCTTTATCGGCCTACTGCTCGGCGGCGGGCCGCTCCTCGCCATCGGGTGGACCTGGGAGAAACTTCGGCATGTTGAGGCCATGGGCGGCGGCGATGTGAAGCTTATGGGCATGGTCGGCAGTTTCCTCGGCTGGAAGGGCGCGCTCCTGACCATCATGCTCGGCGCGCTGGCCGGGTCGCTCGCGGGTCTCATGCTAATCATGCTGAAGCGGCATACCATGGAAAAAGTGATCCCCTTCGGCCCGTTCCTTGCGCTCGGCGCCGTTGCGACCGCCTTTTACGGCTCTGATATCATACTGTGGTATCTCGGCCTGATCCGCGTATGACCGATCATGTCGTTTCAGTAATTATTCTTGTCCTTTTGATTCTCCTCATCGGAGCGGCGCTGCTGGGCGCGATGTCGCGGCGCTATCGCCGCAAGCTCGGCATGCAGAAGGAACCGGAGGAGAAAACCGGCGAGACCGCGTTCATCATCAATGCCTTCCATGAGGTAACAAAACAGCTCAAGGAAAAGGAAAAAGAACTCGAACGGCTCAAGGCGCTCGCTGAACAGCGCGCCGAGAACATAGAGAGCTATAACGAGAACATCCTGCAATGCGTAACGAGCGGAGTGATGACCTTCGACCCGTACTGCGTA
>JBGPUS010000164.1:0-5558 GCA_041491325.1 Nitrospirota bacterium
AACATGATCGGTCTCTTTCCCGTGGGCACGCTTCTTAAACTGGACACGGGCGACGTGGGATTAGTCGTACACCAGACGCGCGATCTCATGAGGCCCCGCATTCTGCTCCTCGGCGCGTTCGACGGATCGGAACGAGAAACCGGGGAGGAAGTCAGCCTGCTCGATACCGCGGGCGGGCGCTATAAACGCTCCCTCCTCGGCAGCATTGATCCGTATGCCGCGAACATCGATCTGAAAAAATATTTTTCGTGATGCCGCGCGCAGCGAACTCATGGCGGGGGCCTTATTTGACAGTCATGCACTTTTGTGCTACCTTCGAATCAGGAACAGATGGTAATGTCAAAACGAGAGAAAGATGATGCATCCGCAAAAAGTCCCTAAACGTGCCATTGCGAGCGAAGGGAAGCAATCTCGCAGTTTGTAACCGTTTGAAAAATAGAGATTGCCGCTCCTCGCAAAGACCGCGTGGGACTTTTACGAGATCATCAAAGGTTGAAAGCCTATGCGAATCCCCTTACAAGTAACCTTTCGAAACCTGCGCCATTCCGACGCCATTGAGTCGGCCATCAGCGAGAAAGCCGCCAAACTGGACAGATTTTACGACAGGATCATGAGCTGCAGGGTCGTGGTAGAGGAGTCACAGCGCCGTCAGCACCAGGGCAAGATATTCAGCGTACGCGTCGATATTACCGTGCCCGGCAAGGAAATGGCGGTGACCCACGAAGAGAATGAAGATGTATACGTCGCAATACGCGATGTTTTCGACGTCGCCTACCGGCGGCTTGAAGAGCATGCGCGGCGGCAGCGCGGCGAAGTGAAGACCCATGAGACGCCGCCCTCGGGCCGCATCGTCAAAATTTTTCCCGGCGAGGACTACGGGTTCATAGAAACGCCGGATAACCGTGAAATATATTTTCACCGCAACAGCGTGCTGGATGAAGACTTCAGCAGGCTGAACGTCGGGACCTCGGTCGTGTTCATCGAAGAACAGGGAAACGAGGGACCGCAGGCTGCGCGCGTGACGATCAGCAAACGATAACCTTTTTCACGCACGAAAAAACGCCCACCAAGGAAGGTACGAGGAAATGCTCGTGCCTTTTCTTTTGTCGTGCCTTTCAGCGTCAACGGGAAAAACGCTTGCCTCGCGTTTCGCCAATCCGGGTCTGCTCCTGAAAAATATTGTCAATCGTCGTTTTTTCCTATACAATACGGCCTGAGAAGCGCGTTTGAAGGGATTTCATTAACGCGCAATGAGACCCGCGGCAGAGCCGCGGCCACGAGGAGATGGGCGAATGGTATTTTGCAATCAGTGCGGTAAAGAGGCCCAGGAGGGAGAGACCTATTGCCGGCATTGCGGCGCAAAGCTGCCGTTGCCTCAAGCCGGAGGGCCGGGCGAGATAGAAGGAGATCTTGCCGCGTTCATCGGCAAGAACGCGGACAGCTATCTCGGCAAGTTCACGAACTTTCGGCGGGACGGAGAGACTGTCTTTGCCGTTACCTGGCATTGGCCGGCTTTTTTCGTCACCTTTTTCTGGCTGCTGTACCGAAAGATGTACGGGTGGGCCGTTCTGGCCTTCTTTTTGGGACTGATCCCCTATGTCGGCCTCATTTCTCACATCGTTTTCGCGATGACGGCAAACTACCTTTATTACCAGCATGCGGGAAAAAGGCTGCTTGAGTTGAAGTCCCGGTCCTCCTCCGGCGGCCTGCGGTCCTCCGACCTGGCGCGCGAGGGCGGCGTAAACAACGCGGCATTGGCTGTTGCCGTCGCACTGGTCTTCGTCGCCACAATCGGCATTATCGCGGCAATCGCCATTCCGCAGTTCGCGTCCTACAAAAATCGCGCCTACGACCTTATGGCGAAACACGAGGTACAGAGCGCCTGTTCCCGCTGTACTGCCATCCTATCGGCCCATCCCGAGAAAATGGAAATAGTTCCCGAGGATCTCCTGAGCACGGGGTTTTCTCCATCCCCGGACATCGATTTGATGTTGCTCGACGGCCGGAGGGAAACGTTCGGGCTGAGCGCCCGGCACCTGCGGGGCAATAAAACGTATGTCACCGACCGGGAGTGCCGTCTTACGGAAGAATTGCAGGAGGCGCTCTGACGCGCTCCGCGACAGCAGCGTATCTTTAGTCAGCTACAAATCAGATTCTTTTCAAAATGGGCAGAATGTTTCGCGCAAAGCCGCCAAGCTCGCAAAGAAAAGCCAAAGCATTCAGGCTTTAAAACCAGGACGTAAAGGTTTTCTTGGCGACCTTGGCGGCTTTGCGCGAGACGTCTTGCAGCTTTGACTTGGCGCGGCCTGCCCCGTCTTCAGCAGGGCTTGTCCGGGTTAGGTAATTGTGCAACGATAAATCGGAGGCAATGACATACGTGTGTGAATTCTGTACAAAACACGGCGAAGGGCAGGTCTGGTATAAGAATGCGGCAAATTACGCGCAGGACCTCTTGTCCGATCTCAACCGCCGCCGCTATATCAAGGATTTTTTAACCTCCGCTTTTCAGGAGGGTTTCAAGACGCTGGGCAGGCTTGAGACCATTATTAACAAAAAAGGCAAGCTCCACGAAGCCGTAACGACCGCCATGGTGAATAAAGCCAAAGCGGAACACTTCGGACAGGTGCTGCCTCTTGAAGAGCTGGACGGTGTCGTGCGCCGGGCCAGAACGGTCGTGCGCATGCCCTGCGCGTGCCGCTGGAATCTCGGGAAAAAAGAAGAGCGCTGTTGTTATGCGGTCAGTTACGGTCCCGAGGCCTGGTATGACGATATCGACATGGGATACTTCGGGAAAGCGCACGATGAAGGTCTGGAAGCGCTCAGCCCGGACCAGGCCATGGCCCAGATGGCGCAGCAGGAAGAGCGGGGGGCCGTTCATACCATCTGGACCATGATGACGCCGTTTATCGGCGCGATCTGCAACTGCTCGCCCGAAGACTGCCTCGCCATGAGGACCCTGTCCCGGACCGGCGTCCTGACCATGGAACGGGCGGAATACGCAGCGAGGATCGACAGCGTTCTCTGTACCGGCTGCGGCCTCTGCGATGCGCGCTGCCATTTTAAAGCGATCGACAGCGTCACCGAGAGCGGCCGATCGATTGCGCGCATCGATCCGCGCAAGTGCTTCGGCTGCGGCTTATGCCGCGACGCGTGCGGCTCCGGAGCGATTTCTCTCGCGCCGAGATAAGGGAATAAACCCATCATGAAAAAAATAGCGACAGGCCTTTTCGTTATGGCTATTTTCTTTTCTACCCTGACAGCGTCACCAGCGCAGAATGGACAGGAGTTTTCTCCGTCGCCTAACCTCTCTCTTGCCGACAGCCACGGGGCGAAAAAGATCGGCTGCGCTTCGTGCCATGCTGAAAAACGCCTTCTTGACGACAACGAGAGCGCGCTCAATCCGCGCTGCGTCGCCTGCCATGGTTCGATGACGGACGACGCGGCAAAAACCAAAGCCCTCATCAATCCTCACCAGTCCCACCTCGGCGCCGTGGCCTGTACAACGTGCCATCACGGTCATACCGCATCGCAAGCATACTGTCAACAATGCCATAACGTCGCTCTTGCGATCCCCGGGGGCACGGCTGTGGAAGCCCGAAACACGACCGGGCAATTGTCTTTTCAAAACCAGACCAAGGAGTCGAAGCCTCAAAATGTCGACGTTGCAATTATCGGCTCCGGGGCCGCCGGTTTTGCGGCGGCAATTACCGCCCACGACCTGGGCGCAACCGTAGTCATTCTCGAAAAACAGCCTATTACCGGCGGGAACAGCCTGCTCGCGGCCGGAGGCATGAACGCCGCCGGGACCACGTATCAAGAGGAGAGGGGCATCAAGGATTCCGCCGAGCTTATGTACCAGGACACCTTGAAAGGCGGAAAAACCCTGAGCGACCCGGACCTCGTGAAAATCCTTGCGATCAAATCGGCAAGCGCCATCGACTGGCTGACCGGTCTCGGGGCCGACCTGAGTGAAGTGGGAAGACTTGCCGGCGCGAGCGTGGACCGGGCCCACCGTCCGCGGGGAGGCGCGTCCATCGGAACTCACTTGATCAGCGTGTTACGGAAGAACGCGCTTGACCGCGGCATAGACGTGCGGGTCAACACCAGGGTGGTGGACCTCCTCATGGACAAACAAGGCCGGGTGTCGGGCGTTCGCGTATACGGCAAGCACCGCGGGCTGTATACCATAACGGCAAGGGCCGTCATCGACGCCGCCGGAGGGTTTTCCGCCAACCCGGTGAAAGTCGCTTTTTACCGGCCGGAGCTTGCGGATATGGCGACCACGAACCAGCCGGGAGCCACCGGCGACGGCATCGACCTCGGCGCCATAGTCGGCGGCGTGGTGCTAGACATGAAGGAGATCCAGCTCCACCCGACCATTGCCGCAACCGGCAGGACCATGATAACGGAAGCGATCCGGGGCAACGGCGCCATCCTGGTGAACAGGGAAGGGAAACGCTTCGTGAATGAATTGGACACGCGCGATGCAGTGACCGCGGCGGTCCTGGCCCAGCCCGGGAAATCGGCATTTCTGGTTTTTGACGAAGGGGTCCGGAAAAGCCTTCGGCAGATTGAAGGTTATTTTTCACTCGGGCTCGTGAAAGAAGGCGATACGCCGAACGAGCTTGGCGCTCGGCTGGCGGTCTCGGCAACGGCGCTTGAAGCGACGCTCGCTTCCTACAACAAGGCCTATGACGCGAAAAAAGACGCTGATTTCCGGCGTCCCGACTTGCCGCGCCCGCTCAGGAGCCCGAAGTATTATGCCGTTGAAGTAAGGCCGGGCATCCACTACACCATGGGCGGGCTGAAGATCAACAGGGAAGCGCAGGTGCTCGGCAAGGACGGCAAGCCGGTCCCTCATTTTTACGCAGCGGGCGAAGTGACCGGTGGCGTCCACGGGGCAAACCGGCTGGGAGGCAACGCTCTCTCGGAAGCGATTACGTTTGGAAGGATCGCTGGTGAAAATGCCGCAAAACAGGCGAAAGAGCAACTCCCAAGGAAGCGGCAAATCCGTTGACGAGCTGAGATGACGCCGAGCCGCAGTGTCCGGCGATAAGGCGCTTTTTAAGACCCTTGAACGACAGGGAGGTCCGGGATGACGAACCAACCGTCAGCAGCCACATCGGAAAAGCGTAGCTTCGACAGCCGTGTACTGCTGCTTGTGGACAGCGACGTAGACAGTCTCTCGTACACGTCCATGCTCCTCCGGCGGCTTGATTACGAGCTCCGGACCGCCGCAACCGCGGACGAGGCTATTGAACTTGCGAATGCCGAAGCGCCGTCCCTCATTATCACGGCGCTGAATCTCGCGGACAGAGACGGTACGGAGTTCATACGGGACCTCAGGAAAGACTCCCGCTTCGCGAGCGTCCCCTTTATCGTCCTCATAAGCCAGTTCGACCTTGCCGGTCAGGCGCGCAGCCTTGAAGAAGGGGCGGTGGACTGCCTTGATCAGCCTGTCTCGCCCGAGGCTTTATACCGGGCTGTCCAGTCCGCCACGGAGCTTAAGCCGCGCACCTGCATTCGCCTCCGCACGTACCTGCCCGTGGAGGTTAACA
>JBGPUS010000165.1:0-5540 GCA_041491325.1 Nitrospirota bacterium
TCGTTGATGATTGATAAAACGGCGTCAAAATCGTTATCGGCACATATTCGAATCATAAATAGTCTCCTACCTCACTTGAACTTGCCATTCCCTCTTGCTACAGGGTTACTTCTAAGGTCCCTCCCCTTAATCCCCTCCCATCAAGGGAGGGGTGAAGTCATAATCAGATACCCCGCAGCTTGCCGCGGGGAGATTCATTACCCATCCCCACCTTAATCCTCCCCTTGAAGGGGAGGACGCTTTTTTCGATCATGGCGCAAAAAGACCGCCTATTGCATCAGGTATGCGGAGAGTATAACATCTCAAATAATGCGATTGCGGGTCGCCAGCACAGCGGCTTGGGTGCGGTCGTTCACGCCGAGCTTATTGAACAGACCGGTTACATAACTCTTTACGGTGTTTGCGCTGATGTCGAGCAGTTCGGAAATCTGGATGTTGGTGTACCCCTCGGTAATAAGACGCAAGACATCCGCTTCGCGCCGCGACAATTTCACGGAAATGGCGATTTCGCGGTCCAGGTCCACGTTCTTCGGCCCGCTCTCTTTCTTGCTCAACCGGTGTTCAAGGAGGTCCGTGTAGTCTTTTTGCCGCTGAAGGGCGTCTTTGTTTGCGGTTATTTCAAAGACGATGATGATGACGGCGGAAACGCTCTTATCACTGCCCCGCACCGGGTACGCATGTATTTCGCCCCAGCGCTGCCTTCCCCCCGGGAAGTCCATCGAGCGTTCCACCACCTGGGTGCGGCCGTTAACCATGACTTTCTTCACAAAGCAGTCGTCGCATTCGCAGTCACATCCTTTGAGGGCGTCATAGCAAAATTCGCCGATTACCTTTTCCGGATCGCAGCGGTGAATCATCGCCATGGATTTATTGATCCAGACGATCCTGAAGTCCTTGTCGAAAATCCCGAAAGGCGCGCGGATGCTTGCAAACAGCGCCGGACCGAGCCCGGCAAACAGGTGATCTAAAGACAGCAAAGTATCCATTTCAGCCATGTGAGCCCTCCTGGTTCCGGAGATATCACCGCTTCAAGTTCCCGTTCGATACAGCTGAACTCATCGCGAAGGTCCCGGTACGCCAAAAACAGACTGACTCGTTTTCCCTCATCTCCCGCGCGGTACTCCTTAAGAACACGTTCGCTATTCATGTTAACCTCCCGTCCCCGGACAGATGGATGCCGGATTTGACGTGGAGTATAGTCGCAAGCGCTTATCCGAACACCACCCGTTTGGGGGGGAGGGCATACTTTAATGAGGTTCCCGCGAGGCGCCGCAGGCTTTTGTTTTTCTACCCGCAGCAACTGCTTGCGCCGCCGCCGCAGTCGCAGGAGGGCGGGCCGCCGTTGATCAGGCTGTTGATGATCGCCGCGGCGCAGCCCACGCCGGAATTAACGGTCAGGGCGCCGAACTCGCAGTTTTTCGCGCAAGCCCCGCATTCCATGCAGAGGTCCTTGTCCGTGATCGCGGCCCGCTTGTCCCGCATTTCGAACACGGCCTGCGGGCAGACTTCGACGCACCGCCTGCACCCGGTGCATTTTTCCAGGTCGTAGTTGAGCGTTGACACGTTCGCCAGATATTTCATAGGACCCTCCATTCTTGAAGCTTGAACAAAACCACGAGCAGGAGCGAAACCGCGGCCGTACCCAGGTAGACCGGGATGCCGAGCTTCAATTCCTTATTGACTCCCGACATTCCGGTGTATGTTGTCGAGCCCGTGAACTGGAGCGCGATGTAGGAGGCAAGGGCCGGAAAAAAGAGATAGGTCGCGGCATGCAGCGTCCAACCGCGGCCGTCCATGATCCCGAAGCCGCGCACCGCAAGCAGCGTCAAAAGCATTCCCACGATCCAGCCTTTGATCGCAAAGGACCGGAAGGGAACAAAAGGCAGCAGCACCGGCGTTACGAACGCGCCGGCGAAAACGGCAATGAGGCCCATCACGAGAAACGGCAAGCCCCCAAACCACGCCTGCTTGAACAAGAGGCCCGCCGGCTGCAGCCCGAACAGCAGGAGGACTCCCGCCGCAAACCATGGATACTTCTTCAGCGTGGGATTGAGCTCCATGGGCGTCAGGATGAGGCGGTCGAGCAGCGAGAACCTGATGGTGCTCATCTCTTTCGTCTTTTTATAGCCTGCCTCGACATACGCGGAAATGTCTCCGGCCTGTACCGGGCCGAAAGCTACCCTGAAGCCGGTCTGTTTTTGGACCGCGCTCGCGTTTACCCCCACGGCCCCAAGCTGGGGAAGAATAATTCTGCGGTGGTTCACGACCGAATCGAGTTTCGTTTGCGTGATGCGGTTCACGAGCTCGTCCGTCCCGAACGTGCCCTTGCCCGCGGCGCACCAGACATTGATGCTCTTCGTGTCGAGCACGAGGATCCAGGCGTTGAGCCCTTTGAGTGATCGCCGAAGAATATCGAAGGTTAGTTTATAATTGGCCGTCACGAAAACATCAGAGGCCTGCGTCGGTTCGCCCACGGCATAGAGGCCGGGCGTCACGGAATAATTCATGCGGAAGGCGCCTATCCGGCTTCTAAGCATCCCCCAATAGTCCGCTCGGGACCAGTCGTTCAAAACCCGGTAAACGGCGCCGACAGGGGTCGAAATAGAACCTATCGCCCAAGGCGGCGGGGGAGTCTTTTTCACGAACTGTAACGTTTGTATCTGCATGCACAACCTCCAACACGAACCGTCTTCATGAGGCCGGTCCGTTTCTATCCTGGTCAATCGGAAGTATCATCCTGAAAAAGGAAGATATTAATGGTCTCATAATAGTATATACATCCATATGTCAGAAAATCTCTCCCCCGATAAACCCATTCGAGGGCAGGCTCTACCCTCCCTTTTTCAAAGGGAGGGACACCCCTCTTTGATAAAGAGGGGCGGGGGATTTGTAATTATGTCGTTTCTATTTTGAGACGATTAATAACTACGGATGAACACGGGTAAACACTGATAATTCAAAAAACATAAATTAAAGTCCAATATCACCTGGTTCAATTTCGCTCAGAGAAGGTCTTTCATTACAGGCCCGAGCATGCCCTTTACCATGGTCTCGAGACTGTCTGCCTTAATCAACGCGATGCAACAGATTTTACCGTCCTTTTCCCACGTTGTAACGGCGAGTTTGTCGCCTGCCTTGATGCCCGCCTTTGCCCGAAGCTCCTTGGGCAGCACCATCTGGCCCCGCTCGTCCACGGTCACGAGCGCCTCCACGGCGCAACAGCTTGCGCCCTTGCCGAAAGGGCCGGCGACGGCGATTTTTTTATTCTTTTCGGACATGTTGAGGCCTCCCGCATAAAAAATCAGCTTAATCAGTAAAATCAGACAAGTAAGTAATATCTGATTAGTGGCGATTTGTCAAGGAGATTTTTTGATCGCATCAATTTCGCCATTTCGCCATGTGCCGCGCGATTTCGTCATAAAGCTACCTATATGTGATTTCCGCGCTTGAAGTCGTTGAAATGCCGTCTTGTCCGTACTGCTTCAGAACGTCATTCTGGTTTTTGCGGGTCATGATCGCGTCCTTGACGACCGTGACCTTATAGCCACGATTAAGAGCGCCCCTGGCTGTGTTGTAGACGCAATAGGCTGCGTCCAGCCCCACCAGATATACTTCATTCACCTGGTTGATGATCATAAACTCGTCCAAACGAGGATTCGAAAAGGCGTCGGAAAGCTTCTTCGTAAAATCGTTCCGGTTTACTATTTTTATTCGCGCGTCCATTTCCGTTCCCGGCGTGCCTTCTATGTCTCTGCGAAGGACGAGGCGCGTTACAAAATTGTCGTCGTACATATGCCGGATATACACTACTTTGAGTCCAGCCTTTGCGGCCCCGTCAATCAGGTTATTAATAACCGCGATTTGCGGCTCCACACCATTATACGGGACCGGCTGCTTGCCTTTAAGCCCCGTGAAATCCTCTTGCACGTCAATAACCAGGAGCGCTTTCCGGGGATTGGCATAAGCGGCAATTTTCTGCCCCATTGTAGGCGTAAATATTTTCTTCATAAATAAGAAGACGACAACGGCGAGTATGACGGCGACCGTCGCCAGAGATAGTACGATATACTTTTTCATGGTCATACTGAAGTTCCTCCTTTAGCGTCTACTTCGTTGTGTCGCACAGGGCGCCGTCTACGTCGAAGATGATAACAGTCTCATACTATCCGTAGACTTCCTGATTTGTCATCCTCGAATGCTTCCATCGGGGATTGAGATTCGCTGCTGCCATCTTCACAAACCCATGTCATACTTCATATCAACGATCTCTTTCATGGCTTCTTCTCTCGTTACTAAGAAAGTAACAGCTGCCTGACTCCTGAGGAAGTAAACTCCTTTCGGAACCGCCGTAAATGTCCTGGATTTTTTGGTTATCGCCTGGTTGATTGCAAAGCCCAGCGTAAATGATTTCCCGACTGTTATTATATGCTCACCAGTCGTAATGCGAAGCACGACGTATGCATTCTGCTTCAGGACGGCCACTTCTTTATCGTCGAGTTTCACCGGCAGCCCGACTGCGCCTCCGACGAAACTTGGTATTCTATAGATATATACAATTGCGTCATTTTGGTTCTTGGTGATGACTTCTTCGTGAAACGCGATTTGGCTCGATGTTGTAGCGCACGAGGTAAGAACAAGCGCGACCGCTGAAAGGAAGACCATTGTAAACACGTTTTTCATTTCGGTTTTCATTATTCTCGCTCCTCCTTTATAATCTTTTATCGACTTAATGTCGGGCCAGAGCTGAAAAAACAACGATTGTACGAGTGAATTCTTTTGAAAGGCTAAGAACGGTTCGAACTCTCTCAACGTTTCAGCCTATTTATATCGTATCAGGAACACCCCTGCCAGGAGCAGCACCGTCCCCAGGACGCGCGCGGGATTAATGGGATGCCGGGCATACCCGACCAGGCCGTAGTGGTCCAGGATGAGCGAGACCACCATCTGTCCCGCTATGATAAGGGCGACCATCACGGCCGCGCCCAGGCTCTCGGCCAGCACGATCAAGAGGTAGACGAGCACGGCTCCCAGCAGGCCGCCGGTCCATGCCCACCAGGGCGCTTGCGCAAGCACGGACAGGGACGGCCACGGCAGCCGCAAGCCGAGCGTCAGCGCAAACAGCGCCACGGTCCCTACGAGAAACGAAATGAACGCCGAAACGACAGCACTGCCCGCATAACCTTTCAACTGGGAATTGATGCCCGCCTGCAGCGGCAGGACCGAGCCTGCCACAAAAGCCAACAGCACTGAAAACCATTTCATCGGTGGACTCTCCTTGGTTGTGTCTATCCCGTTTGTTCAACACGCCGGTCACGCGCCGCCTTTTGCGTGTCGCTGTGGACCGGCTGGTTATACGTTTCTATGGCCTTATTTCAACTACTGTTCCATGTGTAACAGTTTAGCCCTTTTTACTCCGCAACCGTTGCGACCTGCCGAAGAGACAGCGCATCCCTCTGCACCCTCGTATACCTAAGGCCGGAAACCATCATGCCGCTATTGTATGCTCCGCCGGGTTTAATTTCAACTTGAATTCTTATACA
>JBGPUS010000166.1:0-5536 GCA_041491325.1 Nitrospirota bacterium
ATGGTTGCCGACATTCTTTCGGAACACGCACAAAACATCCATTCCGTCCACGTCGTGGGAAGCGCCGTGGCCCCGGACTACAACGAAAAGTTTTCAGACATCAACTCCGTGATCGTTCTGAACGAAATGAGCCTGAAGTTCATCGCCTTTCTTGCGCCGCTCGGAAAAAAATACGGCAAAAAACGTATCGCCGCGCCTCTCGTGATGACGCCGGAGTATATCAGAAAATCGCTTGACGTTTTCCCGGTTGAGTTCCTCAACTACAAGCTTGTTCATAAAACCGTTTACGGCAGTGATATTTTGGCTGATTTGCAAATTCTGGGGCCGCACCTTCGGCTTCAGTGCGAACGCGAAATAAAAGTAAAACTCATCGGTCTGCGACAGGGATATCTTTCATCTCTCGGAAAGAAAAAAGACCTCGCGGCTGCGCTGGTGCGGTCTCTTACCGGATCAATTGCCCTTTTCCGTGCAATTATTCAGCTCCTCGGCAAGGAGCCGCCGATATCGAGGATCGATGCCATACAGGCATTCGGCGCCGCAACCAAGACTGAAACCGGCGTCTTCGAACGCCTCCTCACGCTCAAGACCAATGCCGTCAACCCCTCTGAGCAGGAGTTGCAGGCCCTGTTTGAACGCTATTACAAGGCGCTTGAGTCCGTTGATAAAATCATCAATGAGCTCCATGCTTCGTAAACTCGCCATAACCGCGATCCTCCTCCTGACCGGAGCTGCCTACTATGCTTATGCCTCGACACCGGAGCCGCCGGCAATCCCGCAGGATTATGTAGTGGACCTTGCCGGCATCCTTGGAAGCGATGTCAAGGCCCGGTTAAATGCATCCCTCCGGGAGCTTGAGCAAAAAACCACTGCGCAGGTGCTCGTTCTCACCGTTCAGAGCCTGGACAATGAAACCCTCGATGGCTTTTCCCTGAGAATGGCGGAACAGTGGAAGCTCGGCCAAAAGGGCAAGGACAACGGCGTCTTGATAGTGTTAGCTGTCAATGATCGAAAATATAGAATTGAAGTCGGGTACGGACTCGAAAGCGTACTTCCTGACAGTCTCGTCGGAACAATCGGGAGAGAATATCTCGTCCCGTATTTAAGAAGGGGCGATTACAACAACGGAATCTATGCCGCGACACTCATCGTAATCAGGTCAATTGCGGCGCATGAGGGTGTCGAGATCTCCGGGATGCCCGAGTTAAGACAATATCGCACCACATCCGCAAACAAGCCCCTGGGCATGACACAAGTAATTATCTTCGGCGTTTTGGCCTTTATTGTGTTCATTATCTGCATAACCCATCCGCGTCAATGTCTCCTCCTTGTACTCGCGACTCAAATGGGAGGAGGCCGGGGAGGCTGGTCCGGAGGGAGGGGCGGGTCAGGAGGTTTCGGCGGCGGGGGTGGCGGAGGATTTGGAGGCGGTGGGGCGTCGGGAAGCTGGTAAGTTCCCTCTCCCCCAATGGGAGAGGAAGTAAAAAAACAGGAGGAAACCATGAACAACGGAGTAAAAATACTGCTTGGCATTATCGCTGTCATCGTTCTATTGGCGGGCATAACCATTATGTGGGGCATCGGCCAATACAATACAGTCGTGGCCATGGACCAACAGATCAAGACGCAGTGGGCCCAGGTCGAGAACCAGCTCAAACGGCGCTATGACCTGATCCCGAATCTCGTGGAAACGGTGAAGGGATATGCAAAACACGAACGCGGGACCTTTGAAAACATCGCTGCCGCCAAAACAAAATATTTCCAGGCGGCCACGGTAAAGGACAAGATCCAGGCCTCGCAGCAACTGGAAGGGGCGCTCTCGCGTCTTCTTCTGCTGCAGGAAAACTTTCCACAGCTGAAAGCCAATGAATCGTTCTTGAAATTGCAGGACAGCCTCGAAGGCACGGAAAACAGGATCGCGGTTGAACGCAAGCGCTATAATGACTTTGTCGGGGAGCTCAATACCTATCGGAGAACGTTTATGGGCAGGTTTATCGCGGCATTTGCGAATGTCGGCGAGGCGCAGTATTTCGAAATACCACCGGCGGAGAAGGAAGCGCCGAAGGTAAAATTCGATTAAGTCTTTTTTGACTCGGACCAATGATAGATGCACGATGCAGAACAACTTTGTCTTGCATCGTGCATCGCATGCTTATCCCACCTTGGCGGTCTCTTTGGCCGTTTCTTTCTGCTTTTCCTGTTTCAACCAATAGGGGCTCGTCAGGTCCTCAAAGGCCGTCATTGCCGCGATGGACCCGTGCGATACGGCGACGACGATCTGTTTCGGCGCGCCGGTGATGTCTCCGGCTGCGTACACGCCGGGCATGGACGTCCTCATGGTCATCAGGTCGGTCTTGATGTATCCTTCCCCGTCGAGTTCAAGCCCCAGTTGCTTCGCGATTTCGTTGTTCGGAACATAGCCGATGGCGACGAACACGCCGTCAATGGGCATTTCCTTGATGCTGCCGGAATTCTTGTTCTCGATCTTCACTGCCTTGACGATCTTGTCGCCGTGTACCTCGCGCACTTCGCTGTCCCACAACACCGTGATGCCGGACTGGTTGAAGCTCTCCTGGAGCCGTGACTCGGCCCGGAGTGCATCCCGCCGATGGACCAAGGTCACCTTCGCGCCGATGTTGTGAAGATAGAGCGCGTCCGTAATTGCGGTGTTCCCGCCGCCCACGACAATCACCTGCTTGCCGTCCTTAAAATAGTACCCGTCGCAAGTCGCGCAGTAGCTTATGCCGCGCCCGTAATACTTTTGGGCGCCCTGTGCCTCAAGCGCCCGGTTGGCGACGCCGGTGGCGATGAGCAGGCTTTTCGTGATATAGATGGCGTGGTTCGTCTTAAGATAGATTTTCCCGTCCTGCCGGTCCTTGGTCACTTCGGTAACGAACTCGCCGATATGGATCTCGGAATACTGCGCCGCCTGCTGCGCGATGAGGTCCACGAGACTCTTGCCGCCGATGCGCATGAAGCCCGGATAATTCTCCACCACGGGGGTAATGGCCACCTGGCCGCCGAGGTTGCTCTTTTCCACCACGACGGTGTTGAGACCCGCCCGAACCGCATAGATCGCCGCCGTGAGCCCGGCCGGGCCGCCGCCGATGATGACGAGGTCTTTCTCCACGGGTTCGCCGGAAATCTGCGTCGATGCGACCTGCGGTTCCTTAAGCGTGAGCAGGGTCTCCAGGAACAACGGCTCCGGCTGGAGGCCTGCGCCCGTGAAGGTCCCGTTCATAAACGTCTGCGGTACGGCCAGGGACCCGAGATTTTCCGCCAGGTCCTGGTTCTCGTAAATCTCCACGGCATCCGCGGACACGATGCCGGGCTTTATGATCGCGGCCGAAAACGCGGCCAGGACCTGCTGCGGACAGTAAGGACACGTCGGGCTGACGAAGACCTGTATGTCCCGTTTGTCCCGCACTTCATCCGCTATTTTTTTTGCGGTAGGTTCCGTCAGAATAGTCTTGCCGGTCGACGCCATCATGATGGCCACGAGAAAGGAGCGGCCCTCTTCGCCCATGGGGGCGCCGGTATAGCGAATCTTGTATTTGTCCGGCGAGATGAGCACCGACGGCGAGCGGGTAACGTCCCGCTTTACGGACTGCTGGTCACCCACGGTATGGTACGACACTTTCAGCTTGTCGGAAAGCCCGGCAAGGGCTTTCACCAACGACAGCGCCGCGTCATTGAACTGGTCGTTCATGCCCGTCTTGGTGAAAATTTCGATGGCGACCTCGTTCTGGAGGTCCTTGAAAAACGTTTCCTGGATGACCTTTTTTACATCGTCTGGTATTATTTCCTGTGCCATGTCATTACCTCTCAGAATTCAGGAGTCAGGAGCCGAATATCGCTTATTTGCATTCTGACTCTCGTCTTCTGCTTCTCTATTTTATCCTTTGTGAAATTTTTTTAAACTCTTCCGTGCCCGCGACTTTTAAAAGCTGGAACAGCACGGTCTCGGTGCAGCTCACTACCGCGCCTGCGTCGCGCAGGAACTCAAGGCCCGTGCTCCAATTCGCCTCAGTACGCGACGAAACCGCGTCCTTCACCACGTGTGGAATGAAGCCTTCGTTTAAGAGACTCGTCACGGTCTGCAATACACAAACGTGTGTTTCCATCCCCGCGACAAGGACCTTTTTTCTGCCGATTTTCCTGAGCTGCGTCAGAAAGGCCGGTTCCCCGCAGCAGTTAAACGCTGTTTTTTCGACCGGCTTGTATTCCGGCAGGATGGACTGAAGCTCGGGCACTGTCCTGCCGAGGCCCTTAGGGTACTGTTCGGTCACGATGAGAGGAACAGTGATCATCTTCGCGAGTTCGATCAGGTGCCCGCAGTTTTTCAGCATCCTTTCTTTTTCCCAGATCACGGGCGCCAACCGTTCCTGGACGTCGATGATCAGGAGGACAGCGTCTTCTTTATCGAGCATAAATTTTTCTACAGCCATCCGCGCCTCCACGCCGGTAAAGAATGTTGCCGACAACTGCCGGCCGTCATATTCCTCACGACCCTCCGTAGCCCACGCTCGCTTTCCCGTCTTCGAGAATGACCGGGACCTTTCGAACGCCCCCTGAAAATGTCAGCATTTCTTCCAGCTTTGCCGCGTCCAGTTTCACGTCGATAAACTGAGCCTCGTCACCGTAAGCTTCACGAGCTTTTTCAGTGTAGGGTCAGCCCTGCTTCCCGTAGATTATCACCTTGTCGGCCATATCAGCCCTCCCGGCAATTCTCATGGTAGGAACATGTACTGTATATAATAGCATTTTATGAATGCAAAAGTAAGTAGTTTGGGATACAATTTGAACCATCATGCTCCTTGAAACAAATCCTCATGCCGGGTTGTCTAATAAGTCAGGGACAGGCGGTGCGTCTGGTTCAGATGATGATGCCCTGCTCGTAGCATCATCCCGGGCAGGCGAACTCGATGCTTTTGAACAGCTCGTGAACAAGCATCAGAAGCGAATGCTGAACATCGCCTACCGTCTGACAGGAGATTATGACGAGGCATGCGAGGTTGTTCAGGACGTCTTCGTTTCAGCTTACAAACATATCGGGACATTTCGCGGCGAATCAAAGTTCACGACCTGGCTTACGGCCATTGCCGCGAATTTGTCTAAAAACCGGCTGAAGCAGATGAAGTCGCGCCGGAGTCATGTAGCCTTCTCACTAGACGACCCGATCCGGACGGAAGAGGGACAGATGACCATGGACCCGCCGTCAAAGGAACCGTCCGTGCTCGACCAACTGGTGAAGCGAGATGTGCGGACACAGGTGCAGGAATGCATCAAGAAACTCGACCCGGCCTTTCGAGAGGTGCTGGTGCTCCGGGATATGCAGGAGTTGTCGTACGAAGAAATAGGAACCATGCTCAAAATGCGCGAGGGTACGGTGAAGTCACGGCTGTTCAGAGCGCGCGACCTGGTCAGAAATTGCTTGAAGAGCGTCATGGGAGACCTCTGATGGAACATAGCCATATCCGCCACAAGCTGTCGGAGTATATTGACGGGTCAATGCCGGCCCCGGAACAAGCCGAGATAG
>JBGPUS010000167.1:0-5484 GCA_041491325.1 Nitrospirota bacterium
AGACTCCGTCCTGGCGACCGCGGTCGGCCGGGACTTCAAAGGCACGATTTCTGTCGTGATCTATGGCGCGGCAATTCCTCTTTCCTTTGTGAACTCATGGTTCGCGGGCGGCCTTTACGTCCTCGTCGCAATCATGTGGCTCATCCCTGACCGTCGCATTGAGAAAATAATCATTCAATAATCATAAGACATTGCTCCTATAGGCAAAAAACCTAATTCAGCATTTGACACACCCTGCACTCGCGCACGCACACCCGACATTCGCGCTTCGCACTCATAAGCGTTGGGTGCAGGCTCGTAGGCGCTGGGCGCTGGCTGATCAAATCGGATAAGATTCGGATAGCTGCGGATTTTTTCCCCAGATATGTAGTTCACCCAACTGGTAAATGCCGCGCTCTAGAATTTATCCGCCTTTATCATAAGTTAATCCGCTTCTTCCGTGTCTAATGACTTTCTAGATTGATGGGGAGCGTCTATACTACACACAAAAAGGCCGATCCCCCTCACGGGACCGGCCTTTTGCTGTCTCTTCTTCTCCGTTTATGCCGCTTTCTTTAACGTGAACGCGGGCACGAATACCTCGTCGCAGAACGACTCGATAGACGTCTGCGTGGTGTTCTCCTTCGTGCGCTTCTCAGCCTTGATTTTCCCGTCATTGAAGGCCCGGGCCATCTCGACATAGGTCGTGCTCATATCGGGTGACAGACCCATGCCGATCATGGCCTTTTCCGCCTCGTCATAGGGGAACGTGACATACGACAGGCCGGGTTTCGAAATCTTGTTCCCGATGATGCTTGTGGCCTCGGTCAAAGTAAGGTCCCGCTCGCCAAGAAGATACTGGACCGACGAACCGGTGAAGTTCCGCTTCGCCAGGCGCTCCGCGGCATACGCCGCGATGTCCTTCGTTGCCGTCATGGAAATCTTGACGTCGCCCCGGACCGCGCTGCCGGCGATGCTCTTGGATTTTATCAGGTCGACGTTCCCGAGCAGGTTTTCCATGAAATAGCCGGCCCGTATATGCAGAACGTTCAGCCCCTTGATCTTGTTCAGCCGCTCTTCCATGTTGTGCAGGCCCTTGATCGGTCCGGTCTTTTCGCCCGCAAGCTCCGCGCCGATGCTCGACAGGTAGACGACGTTTTTCACCTTGGCGAGCTCCAGCGCGCGGCTGATGCTCTGACCGAGCGTGTCTGCATAGCGCATGAAGTCCGGCGCCGTCGGATTCGGCGGTATCAACGCGAACACGGCGTCAACACCCGTAAAAGCCTTTGCCAGGAACTCGGCATCATTGGCGTCCCCCGCGAACGCCGTGACATTCTTGCCCGCCAGCGGCCGAAGACGGTCGGTCGACCGCGAGATCACGCGGATTGGCTCATTCTTTTTTGCCAGGAGAGCGGCTATTTTGCCGCCCACGTTGCCTGTTGCACCCAAGATTGCTATCATAACCAGTACCTCCCACGCAACAACATACACCTCTCGAAAAGAGGGCAAATCTAATCCTTTTTATAAGACTAGCACAGGAAAAGTCTCGCGTCAACCTCTGCCGCTCCCGTCGTGACACTCCGCAGCGGATCGCTGATACGGAAGTTGCAATATCGTTAGGTCAAGATTGAAGGCAGCGTGTCCTTAGTGCTCGGCGAAAATCACCCCACCTAACCTCCCCTTAGCAAGGGGAGGGACTCGTCGCTGCGCCTCCTTGCCAAGGAGGGGTCGGGGAGGTGGTTCAAACCGGATGCTCGTGAAGGACCATTTCTTTGCTTTCGCGGAAGCGCCGAAAGAACCCAAAAATTCATTGCAACGCAATGGTATACTTAATCTATGGAAATAAAGCGGGTGTATTCCTCATAGTCGGAACAGTGCGAGGGTTAGGCCGACCTGATATATTCTGACCGCATTTTCAAGGAGGTGTGCAAATGTATACCGTAAGGCGAATACTCATAGTTATGCTCATGCTGTTTATCTGGATTACGACAGCGACCGCTGATGAAAAGGGCGCGCAGCCCGCGTCGCCGAGCCCTGTCGTGGCGCATATGTCCAAGCTCCCCATTACCCTGGGAGGCGGCGAATATGACCTGCTCACGATAATCCAGGATTTCCCGGCTGGGTCGGGGGTCGCCACCCATAAGCACGGCGGGCATGTTCTTGTAACGGTCCTCGGCGGCGAGATAACGGTGCGAGAGAAGGGCGGCGAGCGGGTAGTCAAGACTGGGGAAAGCTGGACCGAACGCCCCGGCGATGTTCATGCAGTGGTAAATGCAGGAGCTGCGACAACGCGGGTTGCGATAAGCATTCTGATCCCCAAAGGGGCCGAGGTCACCACCATGGTGAAATAGCAGGCGTAGTAATAGGCGGTCAAAGTCAGGCGAACGAAAAAAAGCCGGCAGGGATATAGACCTTGCCGACTTTTTCTGCGTCACGGGAACCGGGCTCTATTACGCATCAGGTGAACTCGCTCGCTTTGAAATACGCCGTGCCCATTTCAGCGAAAGCCGATCAATGATACTCTGATTTGTCCCCAATATCCCACGCAAGGGGCGTGAGCACTTTTCGCAGCGTAAAGATGGCAAGCAGGACGGCGATCAGGACCAAGCCATAGGATGCGCCCGCGTAGGAGAGAATGCCGCTCGAAATAAGCAGCAGGTAGACCGGCATGATCATGGCAAGAAGATAACCCTCGACAAACTGGAAGCAGAAAGCCTCCTTCACGGCCACGAAGCCCAGGCATCCGGAAAGCGGCAGCAGGAGCAGCGAGATGTACGGTTCGCGCGTGAGCGCGCCGGACAGGGACCCCTTTCCGATGAAAAGGAGCGCGACCAGACAGCCAAGACTGACGAAGTATAGGTACTTCAGGTAGGTTTTGAACTTGCGTATGTACAGATGAATAAAAAAAACGCTCATACCGACGGATACGTAGAGACCAGGGATAAAGATATCTGCCGACAGGCTGAGGAGCGCCCTGTCTAACATTGAGAGATACGCCAGACCTGCAATGATGATGCTTGACAGCACGATTCCCGCACGGTAGAGCAGAACCGTTATCGTATCTTCCCTGGAAAGGGGCTGGAACTCCTGCTTATAACCCACTGCCGATCCCTCCGTTCAGGACCCGCTTCATCAGCTCTTTTTTGCTTTTTTCCAGAAAGCCAGGTCGCGTATCATGAGCCCTAAAAGCTCACCGGGCGTCATTTTCGATACTGCTTTACACCTGCACAGGTCGTCTTTGCCTGCCCCCGTTTGTTGTTCTGCGGTCTTTTTCTCTTTTCCCGGGCCGTCTGAATCGACGGTGTTTTGGCGGCGCGTAATCATCCTCTCCTCCTCTGTTAATTCTACCTCATTTCTGAATCATCCGGAGAAAAGAAGCCGACGATTCCTAAAACTCCCTCTACTTCAAAGGAGAGGGCCTTACCCATCCCCACCTTAATCCTCCCCTTCAAGGGGAGGTGACACGCCATGATGCGAAAAAACGCCACGTTCGTCTTGACATACACCATAGCTGCCATTATATTACCGTAACGGTGATTCTAGTGCCGTTGGTTGCGGTCGGAGGCCGCGCTATGGAAAAAGCTCAATTGCGCCCTATTTACGGTAAACTTCGAAAATTCTTGATTGACCCACAAGAACCGTTCCTTGTGGTTTCCATAGAGACACAGACGCTCCTCGTCTGCGTGAACGATACCATCCTGGGGCGATACGACGCCTCTACCTCGCGTTTCGGCAACGGCAATAGGGAGAACTCGCTCAAAACCCCGCTCGGCATACATCGGATCAAGGAGAAGTACGGGGCCGGTGCGCCCGCGGGCCGCGTTTTCAGAGACCGCGAAGACACGGGCGAAGACTGGGACCACAGCCAAAACGGAGACAATCTCATCCTGACGCGCATTTTGCGGCTCGAAGGCCTTGAGCAGGGGATCAATAAAGGCGCGGGCGTGGATTCGTATGAGCGTTACATTTATATTCACGGCACGGGCCGTGAGGACAAAATCGGCACTCCCCTGTCGCACGGGTGCGTGTGCCTGCGTAATCTCGATATCATTCGTTTATTTGATACGGTGAAGGAAGGTACGCTGGTCTACATCGATCCTCCACCCTTTGTCATCAACGAAAACAGATGTCGCAGCGTCCATTTTACCGGCATTTTCGGCAGCGGCATGAGCGCGCTCGCGCAATACTTGCGCTTTCAGGGGACCACTGTTTCGGGGTCCGACCGTTTCCATACGAGCGAGGACACCGCCTCTATCCGGCAGTCACTCGAAGGGCTCGGGTGCGCTATCGTTCGTCAGGATGGTTCAGGCGTCACGGCGGATACAGATGCGGTCTGCATTTCGACCGCGATAGAAGACTCAAATCCGGACATCGCTGCCGCACGCAGGCTGGGTATTCCCATCATCCATCGCTCCGACCTGCTTGCCGCGATCATCGAAACAAAAAAGACTATTGCGGTTGTCGGCACCAGCGGCAAGTCCACGGTTACCGCAATGATATTCGAATTTTTGTCCGCATGCGGAAACTCGCCCTCGCTTATAAGCGGCGCGGGTTTGAGGCGGCTTGAGAAACAGGGACTCATCGGCAATGCCTATAACGGGGGATCAAACCTCCTGGTGGTGGAAGCGGACGAAAGTGACGGAACGCTTGTTAAATATCGGCCCGAGGCCACGGTCTTCCTGAATATTTCGAAGGACCACAAGAGTACGGAAGAACTAGCGCGGCTTTTCGAAACACTCGCCGCGCAATCCCGCTGGACGGCTTCGAATGCCGACGATCCGATCCTTGCTTCCCTTCCCGCGACAATGCGCTTCGGCCGCAGTTTGAGTTCGTGGCGGCCGGACCAGGTACAGCTCTTGCCGACCTCGGTCAAGCTTTTTAAGAGCGGCGTTGAATACCATTTGCCGCTTCCGGGCGACCACAATCTTGAAAACCTGCTCGCCGCGCTTTGCGTGTGCGAGCACTTCGGGTGCGAGCAGACAACGCTTGCCGGCGCGGTAAATAATTATGAGGGCGTGGCCCGGCGCTTTTCCATGACCAAGACAAACCAGAACGTGCTTGTGGTCGATGACTTTGCCCATAACCCCGTAAAGATAGCGGCTGCCGTTCGCGCCGCGCGCGGCCTTTCCGGGCGCATTATCGCCGTATACCAGCCGCATGGGTTCGGTCCGACGCGGTTCTTAAAAGATGAATACATCGCGACCTTCCGGAGGGCTTTCCAGCAGAAGGACTCGCTCTACCTTTTGCCGATCTATTATGCCGGAGGCACGGCGCAAAAAGACATTTCCTCGGAAGATATCATACAGGGCCTTGGTCCCGTGCTATTCAATGCGCAAGCGCTCAGCAATCGTGATGCGTTATTGGACAGTTTAAAAACCGATGCGAAATCGGAAGACTGCGTTCTTCTCATGGGAGCACGAGACCCGTCGCTGCCTGCTTTGGTAAAAAATATTGTGGAATTATTTGGCGGGGAACGGGGTAAGTCATAACCTTTCGCCCGCTCGC
>JBGPUS010000168.1:0-5443 GCA_041491325.1 Nitrospirota bacterium
AGGACTGAGGACTAAGGACTGAGTATATGAGGGTTGTGTTCGATATCAATAAAAGAAGATTGATTTCCTTGCTAATGTTGACGCCGTTCAGGATTGCGGCCCTGTACGCGGCAGTGGGCGTGTTATGGATTCTCTTTTCAGACTCCCTGCTTCGCGCGGTCGTGAGCGACCCGGACACGATTGTCAAGATCGGGATGGTCAAGGGCGTGGGCTACGTCTTCGTCACCGCGCTGATGCTTTACCTGCTCATCCATGCTTTTGAAAAAACGAGACTCGAAAGCGAAAATAAGTTCCGGATGCTTACGGAGACCGCGGCTGCCGCTATTTTTATCTACCGAGGCTTCGAGTTTCTCTATCTTAATGCCGCGTGCGAGAGGCTGTCGGGGTACACCAGGGAAGAACTCTTCAGGAAGAATTTTTGGGAGATCGTGCATCCGGACTTCAGGCAAACGGTGAAAGAGCGCGGTCTCGCGCGCCAGCAGGGCCAGAGCGTCCCGGACCGTTACGAAGTAAAGATCCTTACCAAGTCCGGCGAAGAACGCTGGATGGACTTCACTTCAGGCATCATAGAATACGAGGGCCGGACCGCGGTGCTGGGTACCGCATATGACGTTACGGAGCGAAAAAAACTGGAGGAGCAGTTTTACCAGGCCCATAAGATGGAGGCTGTGGGACTTCTTGCGGGGGGCGTGGCGCATGATTTCAACAACATCCTTACCGCGATCGTGGGCTACGGAAACCTTGCGAAAATGAAACTCCAAAACGACGATGCCGTGGTCCCGTATCTGGATGAAATTCTTGCGGCCTCCGACCGGGCCGCGACTCTCACGCATGGTCTTCTTGCGTTCAGCAGGAAACAGCTCATTCATCCGAAACCGGTAAAGGTCAATGAGATCATCGTCGGCATCGGCAAGTTTCTTTCGCGGATCATTGGAGAGGACATCGACCTGAAAATGGAGCTGAGCGGACTCGATATGACGATCATGGTTGATACGGGCCAGATCGAACAAATCCTCATGAACCTCGTGACGAACACAAGAGACGCCATGCCGGGCGGGGGGACCTTGGCCATAAAAACGGAGCACACGGAATTGGACCAGGGCTTCATCGATACTCACGGCTATGGGAGCATCGGCAGGTATGCGCTCATCTCCGTGGCGGACTCGGGGACCGGCATGGATGAAGCGACCAGGGAACGCATTTTCGAGCCCTTTTTTACGACCAAGGAAATGGGCAAAGGCACGGGCCTCGGGCTTTCCACGGTCTACGGCATCGTTAAGCAGCACGACGGGTTCATTGCAGTTGAGAGCGCGCCCGGCCTGGGGACGACTTTTAAAATATATTTTCATCTCGTGGACCAGACGGCCGCGGAAGCGGAGCTTACAAAACAGACCGTGACCATCAGAGGCGCGGAAACGGTCTTGCTGGCCGAAGACGATGAAGCGGTCCGAAAACTCACTTCGACGCTCCTCACGGAAGCCGGTTACACGGTCATCGCCGCTGCCGATGGAGAGCAGGCCGTTGAAAAATTCATGCAGAACAGGGACCGGGTGGCTCTGCTCATTCTCGACGTTATCATGCCGAAAAAAAACGGTAGGGAAGCGTTCAATGAAATAAAAAAAGCGCGGCCGGAAATGAAAGCCGTCTTTATGAGCGGTTATGCCGGCGACATTTTCGAGAAACAAAACATCCCAGAAGAGGGGTTGAGTTTCATATCAAAGCCCATCTCGCCCCTGGAATTTCTGAGAAAAGTTAGGGAAATGCTTGACGGCTGACGGTATGCATACTTAAGTAGCCGCGTTTTTTAAAATGCCCTACGGCTCCGTTCCGCTTTGGCTTTCTTTATGCTATAGAGAAGTAACCGGCCTATCTTGCCCTGCCTTGACATTTGAGCCAAGCGTGTTATTCTTATTTTCAATCAGAAAAGTTTGATAGCTCAGTCGCGCTACAGAGTGACGCAGTGAATTGCCGCAAGTTGCACTATTATTTAAAACGAGCCGCGTTTTTGCTGGTCACACGGACAGGAAAGTCCACGCGAACGGCTCCCCGAAATTACCTCAAATAAATTCGAATTCACTCAGAGAGCAGTACGAGGAGTATCGCATTTTCTCAGGAAAAGCCAAGATCATCGATATCGCATAACGGAGGCACATCATGAAGATGACCATCGGCAGAAAATTAAGTTTCGGTCTGGGCGTCATGCTTATTATGGTCCTGATTTTGGGAGCTGTTTTTCTCATGGTAACTAAACAGGTGAGGGAATCGGTGGCGAAAAATCAGGAAGTGCGGGATTTGAACGGAATGATGACAGCGCGGATTGTAGACCATTTCAAGTGGATGGACGGTATCGCGTCCGGACTGTTTATCCAGGATAAGGCTTTTACCGGGAAACTCGATCCGAATGAATGTAATCTCGGCAAATGGATGGCTACCTTTAAGCCGTACTCCGAGGAACTGTCAGGCCCCTTCAATGCCCTGTATGAGCCCCATAAAAAACTGCACGGAACCGCTGAGCATATTCTCGCGGAATACAAAGCCGGGAGAAAAGAGACGGCCTACGCGATATTTACGAGCGAGACCGTGCCCGCGGTAACTTCTGTGCAGGAAAATCTCAACCGGCTGAAAGAAATACTGAAAAAAGACGAGGAAAAGTCTCTGAGCGAGCTTGCCGCTGCCCAGAACCGGGCCAAAAACATCACTATCGTGTTCACCCTTTCGATCCTTGTCGTGGGAATTCTCGGAGGAATATGGTTTGTCAGAGCAATTACCAACCCGGTTCGGAGACTGGATGCAATCGTGCAGAAAGTTGCGGTCGGGGACCTCGCGGAAGCGGAAGCCTCATATCGGCTGATCGACGAAGCAACGGCAACGGGCGCTGACGTGAAAAATAAGGATGAAATCAGTCAATTGCTCGCGGCGGTCAGGAACATGGTCGCGTCCTTGAAAGAAAAAGCGACTGTTGCGGAAAAGATTGCCCAGGGCGATTTGTCGGTCGAGGTAAAGGTTCTTTCGGACAAGGACACCCTCGGGACATCTCTCTCATCCATGGTCGCAAAGCTCAGGGAAATCGTAACCGACGTTAAGAACTCGGCGGACAACGTGGCCTCCGGCAGTCAGCAGCTTTCGTCAGGCTCCGAGCAGATGTCGCAGGGCGCGACGGAACAGGCAGCGTCCGCTGAGGAGGCCTCCTCGTCCGTGGAAGAGATGAACGCTACGGTCAGGCAGAACGCGGACAACTCCCAGCAAACGGAAAAGATCGCGCAGAAGTCCGCAAATGACGCCGCGGAAAGCGGCAAGGCGGTAGCCGAGGCCGTGTCCGCCATGAAAGACATAGCGACGAAAATTTCGATCATCGAAGAGATCGCCCGCCAAACCAATCTTCTTGCGCTGAATGCCGCGATCGAGGCGGCCCGGGCAGGAGACCACGGCAAGGGGTTTGCGGTCGTTGCCTCGGAGGTCAGGAAGCTCGCGGAGCGCAGCCAGACCGCGGCGGGCGAAATCAGCACGTTATCGTCTTCCAGCGTCGAGGTCGCGGAGCGCGCGGGCCAGATGCTTACGAAACTCGTGCCGGACATCCAGAAAACCGCGGAGCTGGTGCAGGAAATCAGCGCCGCGTCGAAAGAACAGACAACGGGCGCGGACCAAATCAACGCCGCAATCCAGCAACTCAATCAGGTGATCCAGCAAAATGCGGGCGCAGCCGAAGAGATGGCCTCGACAGCCGAGGAACTCGCCTCGCAGGCCGATCAACTCCAGGGCACGATTTCCTTCTTTACCGTGGCCGAGGACGGACAGACGCAGCGCAGGGCCGTCCCGGCCAGGGCCTCGCACAAACTCCAGATCGCTCACGGTGCGCGGAAACCGCAGGGCATGCCGGTCGGAGCGTTTTTGCGGCCTTCAGGCGTGGCGCTGAATTTGAAACATGACATGAAAAAGGGAAACGGAGACGCGAAAGACGCAGAATTTGAGAGGTTTCAATAAGCGTCGCACGCAGAGAGGTGTGCGCTTTTTCAAAGGAGGGACCTATGAGCACAGCGGCGACAGCACAGGCGACGCAATACCTGACCTATAAACTCGAGGAGGAAGTCTTTGCGCTGGACATCTCAAAGGTGCGGGAGGTCCTCGACTTCACGACCGTCACGAAAGTGCCGAGAACGCCTGCGTTTATGCGGGGCGTCATCAATCTGCGCGGCAGCGTGGTGCCGGTGGTTGACCTGCGTTTAAAATTCGGCATGACGCAGACCGAGCAGACGGTGAGCACCTGCATCATAATAACCGAGGTGACGGTGGACCACGAGACCACGGTCCTCGGGGCGCTGGCCGATTCCGTGCAGGAGGTGCTGGACCTCAGACCGGACCAAATCGAGCCCACGGCAAAGATCGGGAGCCGGATGTACACGGAATTCATCAAAGGGATGGGAAAACACGGCGAGCGCTTCATCATGATCCTCGATATCGACAAGGTTTTTTCCGCGAGGGAACTTGCCATGGTAGAGGCGGGGCAGGGAGAGGCCTTAAGCGAAGCTGCGCCGGCCGCATAAACTGCTTTGAGAAAGAAGGGAGACACAACATGGACTGTCCGTATCTAACGGGTAAATGCATGCTGGCTTGCAGCGCGAATAAGCAGGTATATATTCCGAGCGTCTCCGAACTGGAGGACTACTGCAGGAGCGCGAGTTATCCGGGGTGTCCTCTCTTCTCTCTTTCCAGAATGCCGGTAAACGTCATCGATAATAAGCTCGCCGAAAACGCCGCTTTCCGGACGGGAAGATGACGGTTGACGAGGCGGAGCTGCCGACGGTCTATCTGCTGTCAGGCGAAATCCATTTTACGGACCGGCCGGCCGTGGTCACGACCGTGCTCGGTTCCTGTGTGTCCGTTACCTTGTTTAACCGGCGCCGGGGGCTCAGCGCCATATGTCACGGGATGTTGCCGCACTGCCGGAGCGGACAGACGTGCGGCCGCACGTGCGCTGAAGCCGCGAAGTATGTGGATTGCTCCCTCCTCGCTATCATAAGCCGTTTTCAGCAATACGGTGTGGTTCTTTCCGAACTTGAAATCGGTGTATACGGAGGCGCTGATATGTTCGGCTCCTTGGCCGGGATCAAAACCAGCGCGTCCGTGGGCAAGCAGAATATCGAGATGGCGCTACGGATCCTGGAACGCGAGGGAGCGCTTGTTCACACAATGGATGTTGGAGGGACCGAGGGACGTAAGATGCATTTTAATACCGGTACCGGAGAGGTCAGGTCGGTCCGTTTGCAGCCGAGGGTTGTGCTGGCGAGCAACGGAAACGGCGGGCCGAAATAAGGTGGAACCGTGCCGGATACGGCCGGGCATAGATGCTTGTCCGAGGAGGAACCATGCTCAAGAAGGTCATGGTCGTTGATGATTCCAACCTGATCCATCAGTTGTACAAGATGGTGCTGATGCGGTACCGATG
>JBGPUS010000169.1:0-5435 GCA_041491325.1 Nitrospirota bacterium
CAGGGAGGTATTTGATCCAGAAATCAGGCCGCTGCACGACAAGCCGGAGACTAGTACAAGAAATACCAGGAGTATGAGTATAAATTTTTTCATGGCACACCTCACTTCTTAGAAAACTTTAACCACAGAGCTTACGGAAAGCTTTTTTGAGCACAGAGAAAAAATGTTTATGGAAATCTCCCCTAACCCCTCTTTTACAAAGAGGGGGAATCCCCTTTAGGAAAGGGGGACGGAGGGTGATTTTCAGCCTCCGGTGTGAGCGTCAGTTCACGGCCGATTCAAACCTTGTCTCGCCTATTGGAATACCAGGCGCAAATTCATCACCGTGACACGCGCCGGTATCTGGTCAATCGGCGGCACCGTGGACAGCCCCGTGAGCCGTCCCCGCAAATCGAGAAGCGGCAACAAGTCCGAAGCCCCGAGCCTGACGGGCGGGGGGAGATTGAGCTCGTTGAATTCCCCTAAGACAGACGCGGGTCCGGAAGGGCCTTCGTCAGCGCCCGAGGAAATGGGCCGCGGCGTGGTCGGAGGGTCATTGCCGGTAACGGAAGACATGTGTCCCGCCGTGATGATCCTTTTGCCCGGCACGTTCGGGTTGCTGTTTCCGAACTCAGCCCCGCCCTCGGTAACGGCAAGCCACGTCGTGTTCGTCGCCGTATCAAACCATATAATAAAAACCGTACCGCGCGCCGCGGCAAAGGCGGTGGGGGTCGTGACCTTGAACGAACCGCCCCCGACCACCGATTTTAGCTTTCCGTCAGCAAGCTCATATATGGATTCGGCGCGCTTTGACTGGGGATTGTAAAGATACTGCTTGATCGCAAGTTTGCTGTTCGAGCCGAGGGTCAGGATGTTGTCATTCCGGAACAGGATCTTGAGCCGGGACAACTCTTTTGTCTGCACGTTGTCCGTTTCTTCGAGCGGGGCCTTGAGCACGGCCTTGATTTTTTTTGCCTGCCGCTCCACCACCGCGCTCCCCTTGAGATAGACCACGTCGCCGGCCTTGTCAGCGGCAAAGGCCGCCGGCGCAAGGGCAGACGTGAGCATTACGAGCGCCACAAGCTTCAGTGTCTTTATCATAAGGGCATCACCCCCAGGAGACTCACAATATTTCGCGTGTACTTAAAAGGCTCACTGTTGGATTCGTTCTTCGTATAGGAATCCGAAAGGGACAGACTTATGTTCTTTATGATGTTCCGGGTAAGCGCCACCGAGTATTCCTGTGTTCCGTCATGTCTTTTCGTAAAACCGGAAGGAGCATTGTACATCTTGTCATAGTAAGACGCGGATGCGGTCGCTTTTGCGAAAGGAAGCTTACCCTGAACCGTCACGGCGCCTTTGTTCCCCGAATAGGACCAGAACTCATTGCTCGCGGAGTTATCATCATAAGCATACGCGATTGCTATGGAAGTTTGTCCGGGGAAAAGAATCGTATGCATGACCCCGATTGAGTTGTCGTTCCCGGAGCGGTCGGTATTCGATGGAAAGAGCGTGCCGTTATAGTACTTATTTAATTCGAACGAATAGAAGAACTCGGTGGCTGACTGCTGCGTAAAGTTGATTGTCGCGGACGGGGTCAATTTGTGAACAGCGCTGTACTTGTCGCCTCCCACAAAGGCATAGGTGAAACCGTAACGCAGGTCGAGTTTGGTTTGCTCGGACTTAGTATATCGGCCTGATAAAGAGAGGCTGTGCTGCTGAACGTTGAACTCCGCAAGGTCGTTGTGCAGGCTTTGATAAAATGCGTATCCCGCGTTAGCGGATTTTTTCTGGGCGTCGATGAACCGGTACTTGGCGCTGGCCGCGGCGAGGAAACGCCAGTCGGCTTTCTTTTTTCCCGGAGTAATGGGATTGTCAGGATCAAGGATCACGTTCGAGTCGTATTGAAACCCGGCGAGAACATCGGCGGAGAACTTCTTGTTTTCCTGCCCAAGCCCCGAGGCGATGAGGTCGAGATAATCCCCGGCAGCGGCTTGGAGCGTCCCGTCATCCGTCCCCGGATCGAGCGATCCGAATTGAGCCTTGGCCCCCTGCATGTCGCCAAGCTTGTACAGGACAACACCGAGCTCATAGCGGGTCCGCGCATCCGATTTGTCCTGGGCCAGGGCTTTGAGAAGAACTTCGCGCGCGCGTTTGTAATCCCCGGAGCGCGAGAAGGCGACGCCTAGCGACATGGTCGCGGGCTGGTCTTTCGGTTTGAGGTCCAGGGCTTTGTTAAAGCTTTTTACGGCGCTCGGGTAATCTCCCGTCTCAAGTTGGAAGGCGCCCAGGGTCATTGCGAGTTCATAATCCTTTTCCTGGTGTTCCTGGGCGTACAGAGGGATTGAAAACAAGATGAAAATAGTCATACTTGCAATTAATCGTCCGTAGTAGTTCATGACTTTAGTGTATACAGAGAAGCAGCAGCAGTCAAGGGAAAAGTACCGGGTAAAAGCACCAGGGCAGCGGGACCTGGGAGGACAGGACGAAAAGGAGAGCATGAAACGTTCATGGGCCGACGCTCATACCGGAGAATGAAGATCCCTCTTTTTCTAAGGGGAGATTTCATGTCAATATTTTCGGCAAACTATACGGGCATTTTCGGATGAAAACATGCTTTAAATTCGCCTGCTGTTTGTGGTAAGATAGCTGCGGAAAAAACAAGCGCCAAATCCCAAACATCAAATTACAAATAATCACCAATAACCCAAATACCAAACGCCATACGTTTGGATCTTTGAATTTGATAATTGGGTATTGTTTGGGTTTTGACGTTTGTTATTTGAATTTTTTTTAGCTTTCCAGAAGGGGGCTTTTCATGCCGGTAAAAGATGATTCAATTCTAACCACAGCGTTGCATTCGGAGGTTGAGAGCAGGTTTCTCACCTATGCGCTCTCGACTATCGTGTCGCGTTCACTCCCGGATGTGCGCGACGGGCTGAAGCCCGTGCACCGCCGCATTCTCTTTGCCATGTGGGAGATGGGCCTCGGCCCTACCGCGAAGTTCAGGAAGAGCGCCGCGGTCGTGGGAGAAGTGCTCGGCAAATTTCATCCGCACGGGGACCAGGCCGCATACGACGCCATGGTCAGGATGGCGCAGGACTTCTCGCTCCGCTACCCGCTCGTTGAAGGATCGGGCAATTTCGGCAGCCTTGACGGCGACCCGGCCGCGGCCATGCGATATACCGAGGCCCGGCTTTCCAGGATCGCCGAAGAACTCCTTGTTGAAATCGACCAGGAGACCGTGGGCTTTCGGCCGAACTACGATAACTCGCTCAAAGAGCCCGTCGTGCTGCCGGCGCGTTTCCCGCAGCTTCTGGTAAACGGTTCTTCGGGCATTGCCGTGGGCATGAGCTGCTCCTTCCCTCCCCACAACCTGAGCGAGGTGATCGATGGGCTCGCCGCCTTGATAGACGATGCCAATATCGAGGTGAAGGATCTTCTTAAATTCATCAAAGGCCCGGATTTCCCCACCTCGGGACAGATTTTGAACTCCAAGAAAGAGATGAAGGAAATCTACCAGTCCGGCAGCGGCGGCATCAGGCTTCGGGGCGAGTACACGATCGAAGATTTGCCGCGCGGCAAGCAGGCGATCGTCTTCAGCTCCATTCCCTATATGGTGAACAAGGCGAAGCTTCTCGAAAAGCTCATCGGCCTTGTTGAGGACAGGAAGCTGCCGCAGGTTTCGACCGTACGCGATGAATCCACGGACATTGTGCGGCTCGTGCTCGAACTGAAGGCCGAGACGAACCCGGAGCTTGTGACCGCGTACATCTTCAAACACACCGACCTCGAATCAACGTTCCCGATGAACTTCACGGCGCTTAAACCGAACATGGAGCCGGAGCGCTTGTCGCTCAAGGAAATGATGCGATACTTCCTTGATTTCCGGCACGAGGTAACGACCAAGCGGCTCAACCATGATCTGCGGCTGCTGAAGGCCCGCCTCCATATCCTGAAGGCCTTCGAAGTCCTGTATGACGATCTCGACGCCGCCATCAAAATGATCCGCAAGTCAACATCGCGCGAGGATGCCGCCACGAAGCTCAAAAAACACTTTAAGCTCGACGACGAACAGGTGAAGGCCATCCTCGATATGCAGCTGTACAAGCTCAGCGGCCTCGAGATCGACCGCATCCTCAAGGAAAAGGCGGAAAAAACAAAACAGAAAAAAGACATCGAGGTCATCCTTGCGAACCAGAAAAAGATCTGGGGGCTCATAAAAACGGAGCTCCTGGAGGTCAAGGAAAAGTACGGCGACAAGCGCAAGTCCGTGATCAAGGCGGCCGAAGATGTGGAATTCTCCCACGAGGACTTTATCGTGCATGAGGACGTCACCGTGATCCTCACGAAAATGGGCTGGATCAGGCGGGTGAAGACCGTGGGCGAGAACCTGCGCTTCAAGGAAGGAGACGAGCTGCTTGCGCTGCTGCCCGCGAACACACGGGACAACGTCGCCGTCTTTTCATCCGCGGGCAAGGTGTATGTCGTGAAGGCCAATGAGCTGCCTGCCAGTTCGGGCTTTGGAGATCCCGTGCAAAGCCTGTTCAAGTTCGGAGACGGCGAGCGGCCTGTTACGGCGATGAACCTGACGACGGTTTTTGCGGGAGGACCCGCGTCGGAGTCGGAGGATGGGAAAGGCAAACAGGCAGAGCTTTCTCTCGCTCCCCGCGAGGTGACGGCGCTTTCCGTTTCGACAAAAGGCATCGGTTTTAAATTCGACCTGACCCCGTTCAATTCCGTAACCACGCGCGCCGGGAAAAAATTCGCGGGAGTGAAAGCCGAGGACAGCATCTTGGGCGTGGAGGTTCTCGACCTCCCGAACGTCCTGTTCCTGACCAGCGAGGGTAAGGCCGTCGTGATCGCGTCAAAGGATGTCCCGCTTCTTTCCGGCGCGGGAAAAGGCGTCAAACTCGTGAACGTAAAGGCAGGCGAGGTCGCGCTCTTCCGGGCCGTCAAAAAGGGCGAGCAGGTGAAGGTGATCGACGAGAAGGGCAAGGAAAAAATCCTCGATCTCAAGGGCTACGGCGTCATGACCCGGGGCAGCACGGGTTTGAAAGCGGTGAAGGCGGTTAAGTTCGCGTAAAAAGCGGTTTAATGGTTGTTCATCCGTGTGTCCAGTACTCGGGACCCGTGGTTATAATGGATTCCGAAAATGAAAAGCTGTCGCAAAGAACTCTGGTTCAACGTGGCTTCACGTCAAGATAATCGGAGAGTAGAATTTTTTAAAAATTGAGGCGTTTTTAACGGCGCACGGACTATCTTGCGCCGAGGACCCATTTCTGATACTATCACCCAGGTCCTTCGATGCCGAACCGAAACAAGAATAACATACAGCCCCCGACAAAAAGGGGGAGGGTGGATCTTCTGCTGTCGCTTGCTCTGGCAGAGCGGAAATTATCGCTGACCACGCAATTGCTCGCGGCCAGGGACCATGAGCTTTCCGCGATCTACCG
>JBGPUS010000170.1:0-5401 GCA_041491325.1 Nitrospirota bacterium
CCGTATCTAACCGGGAAATGCATGCTGGCTTGCAGCGCGAATAAGCAGGTATATATTCCGAGCGTCTCCGAACTGGAGGACTACTGCAGGAGCGCGAGTTATCCGGGGTGTCCTCTCTTCTATCTCTCCCGAATGCCGGTAAATGTCTGCGATACCAAGCTTGGAGAAAACGCCGCTCTCTGGACGGGAAGATGACGGTAGACGAGGCAGAACTCCCTACGGTCTACCTGCTGTCCGGCGAAATCCATTTTACGGACCGGCCGGGCGTGGTCATGACTGTCCTCGGCTCCTGCGTGTCCGTTACCCTGTTCCACCGGCGCCGGGGGCTCAGCGCTATATGTCACGGGATGTTGCCGCACTGCCGGAGCGGACAGACGTGCAGCCGCACGTGTGCTGAAGCCGCGAAGTATGTGGATTGCTCTCTTCTCGCTATCACAAGCCGTTTTCAGGAATATGGCGTGGTGCTTTCCGAACTGGAAACCGGAGTATATGGAGGCGCTGATATGTTCGGCTCCTTGGCCGGGATCAAAACCAGCGTGTCCGTGGGCAAGCAGAATATCGAAATGGCGCTGCGGATTCTGGAGCGCGAGGGAGCGCTCGTTCACACGATGGATGTAGGAGGAACCGAGGGACGTAAAATGTATTTTAACACCGGCACCGGAGAGGTCACGGTCGTCCGCTTGCAGCCGAGAGTCTTGCTGGCGGGGAACAACGGAAAGCGCGGGCCGAAATAAGGCGGGACCGTGCCGGATACGGCCGGGCATAGATGCTTGTCCGAGGAGGAACCATGCTCAAGAAGGTCATGGTCGTTGATGATTCCAACCTGATCCATCAGTTGTACAAGATGGTGCTGATGCGGTACCGATGTCCCGTCGTCTATGCCAAGAACGGGCAGGACGGAATGGACAAACTCGCGCAAAATCCAGACATAGATATCGTGTTCGTGGACATCAACATGCCGGTGATGAACGGACTCGAATTCGTAAAAAAGGTGAAGGCAATCGGCAGCTACAATCATATTCCGCTCGTCATCGTGAGCACGGAAGGCCGGGATGGTGACGCCGAACGCGGGCTTGCTCTCGGGGCAAGCGGCTACATGAAAAAACCGTTTCAGCCGAGCGACCTTCACGCGTTGGTTGAAGCGCTGTGTCCGGCGGAAGGGCAAATGCGGTCCTCTTCTCCTTAATGGACCTGCGCGAACAGGGCGCTGTAACGGACATTTGGAGTCAACGATGAGTACCATTCTTATAGTGGACGACGAACCCGACTGTTTGCTCAGTCTTACGGACACCTTACACAGATCGGGCTATGAAGTTATCGCGCTGCAGGACGGGCACGCGGCGTTGTCCGCCCTTGCGGGCGGCGCCCGGGTCGATCTGGTGATCACTGAGTATCAACTTGCGGGAATGGACGGTCTTGACTTTATTGGAGAACTCAGCAAAGCGGCTCCGTCGGTCCCTTCGATCATGCTCACTGCTCACGGCACGATCGAGATGTATTTGAAAGCGCTGAATCTCGGCGTATACGAGTTTATTAATAAACCCGTCCGGACGACTGAAATAATACGGATCGTAAAAGCGGCCATGGAAAAGCAAAAACATTTAACGATAAGCACAAAAGCATAACGCTGTGAGACGTCTCTGTTTTTGGAAAGAGGATTATATCGGCTATCCTGAAAGCAGCTTTCAAAGCCCTCTAAACGGTCATCCCCGAATGGTTTTATCGGGGATCTGGTTTAACGGTTAGTTGCAACACCATATTCCCGATTACGTCCTCGAGAATGACAACGAGGTAAAAATAGGCGCTGCACCGTGCGCGCATTGTGATGAATAGATAAAGCGGAGTGAACAAGCGTCTCAAAATAGAAGCGACATAATCAGAAATCTCCCCCGCCCCTCTTTTTCAAAGAGGGGAGTCCCTCCCTTTTCCAAAGGGAGGTTTGGAGGGATTTTTTATTTTATTATACAGGGGAGGCAAGCATGGACCGGGATGGCGGCACGTTAGCCGGAAAAACAGAAGATTTCCTGCAGGTGTTCCGAAAAGGCGAGGAGTTTACCCAGGAGCTGCTCAAGGAAAATGAACGGCTCCGGAGCCGGGCGCTTCAACTCGAAGAACTGACGAAGCTCAAGGGCCGGGAACAGACCGGCAAAATGCAGCCCGCTGAAGAACGGGTCCTGCGGCTGGAGGAACAGCACCGGCAGCTTCTGGAGCGGTATCGGCAGGTGGAGGAAGAAAACAAGGATTTTGCGGAACGCTATATCGAAGTGGAAATGGAAAACAACAACCTGGCGAACCTCTATGTGGCGAGTTACCAGCTTCATTCCACCCTCGACTTCGGCGAGGCCCTCAGGATCATCCTCGAGATCGTAATGAACCTGATCGGCGCGGAGGAATTTTCAATAATGCTGCTCGACGAGCAGACGAACGAGCTGGTGATCGTGGCTCAGGAGGGCATGGGACCCGAGGCCCGCCAGGGCATCCGGCTGGGAACCGGGACGATCGGTACCTCGGTAAAGAACGGCGTGCCGTATTACCGTCCAGGAGACCCCGGCGATGTTACCGGCGTGGACTACGCCAACCCCCTGGTTTGTATTCCGCTCACCATCAAGGAGCATGTGATCGGCGCGATCGTGGCGTATAAGCTACTGGTTCAGAAACCCGCTTTCACCAATGTCGACTATGAACTGCTCTCGATGCTGGCAGGCCACGCGGCCACGGCCTTGTTTTCCTCGCGGCTCTACTCGCAGTCCGAGCGGAAGCTGACGACGATCCAGAGTTTTCTCGATTTGCTGAAGAATGACACGGGCAGGGGAATAGGAACTCACTGAGGCCCCTGACGGGAAAGGAGAAAAAACCGCATGAGTCCAAACGAATCAAAAGCGAAAATACTCGTGGTTGACGACGAACCGCTCATCGTTCTTGTGCTTACCAGCGTACTGTCGCTGGAGGGACACGAGGTGGTCAGCGCGGGCAATCTCGAAGACGCCCGCAAAGAGTTCGACCGCTGCGCTTTTCCCGTCGTGATCACCGATCTTCGTCTCTCGGACAGTGAATCGATGGAAGGGTTGGAGCTGATACGGCACGTGAAAGCGTCGAGTCCGAAGACCGGGGTGATCGTCATGAGCGCGAGCGCTTCCGAGGACACGCGGAACGAAGCGCACGTGCTGGGGGCGAGCCGATATCATTCAAAGCCGTTTGACATCGACGAAATGCTGGGCAGCGTGCGCGATATGGCGCACGCGTATATTCAGTAGCCCGGGCGGCCCGGCGCGGTTAACTTGTTGTGGTGATATGCCGCGCCGCGCGGGAAGGAGCAGACAGCCATGATTATATTTTTCATTCTCGCGGCAATAATGGCCCTTGCGTTGTTCGCATTTTTCATCTTTGAGGACAGACCATCCCGCTGATCGCACCCGGAGTTCAAGTTTAGCGCCGGGCGCCTTTCGAAACTATTCCGTACCACCGTTCAGTATTCACTCCGAATCAACAGACGACTTCTTCGCATTTTTTTGCTATACTCAGTATGGTGCTTTCATGCTATACTCGCGGAGGTTGTCGTGGAAAAAACTTTCGTATTTCAACGCCTATCTCGGGGCTTCACCTTCTTGATCCTTATGGTATTTTTCTCGGGATGCTACCCGCCCGCGAGGGTCCCTCTTGAGACGATCCGCTACGAGGTGAAGAACGCACCGAAACCCCGCGTGCTGATTATTTATCTGCCCGGCAACGGCGATTCCCTGTCGGCCGCGCAGAAAAAGGGTCTTGTAAGCGCAATTAGGGACCGCGGAATCCAGGCCGACATAATAGCCGTGAACGCCCACGTGGGCTACTACGTGAACGGAAGCATTCTTACGCGCTTGAAAGAAGACGTCGTGGATCCGGCAAGGGCGGACGGCTATACGCACCTCTGGCTCGTTGGGAATTCCCTGGGAGCGTACGGCTCTCTGTCCTACGCGCGGGAGCATCCGGATGAAATATCCGGCCTCGTCTTGTTGGGCCCTTACCTCGGCAACAAAGCGCTGCTGAACGGCATTAAGCAGGCAGGCGGTCTGCGGAAATGGGCGCCCGACAACGTAGAAAACAATTCTCAGGAAGACCGGGACAAACTTATATGGCTGTGGCTTAAAGACTGCGGGAAACAGAAGCTCTGCTCCGAGCATATGTATCTGGGGTACGGCCTCGACGACCGGTTCTCTTATGCCCAGAATTACCTGGCTTCCCTGATGCCGCCTGAACACGTGCTCGCGATAGACGGTGGGCATGACTGGCCGACCTGGGAAACCGCCTGGACGCGCTTTCTGCAAAAGGATATTTTCGAGTTGAACAGGTAACTCACGTGGCGATCGAAAAAAAACAAGAAGAGTTTTTACCGCAGAGGACGCGGAGAAATTCAAATGCTCTGACAAGATGAATAGAACAAAAGCTGTTTTTCGGATTTTATTCTGGAATCTCCGCAAGAAACATTTTGTGGCTTTTAAGTGTCGTTTCTTTTATTGGAATTCAATATTTCCTCTGCGTCCCCTGCGGTAAAAATTTTTTGCATTTAAGGGAGACCAAATGAAAATTTTATGCGCGTTCCTTCTTGCGGCGAGTCTGCTCGGCGTGTCATCGGCCCACGGGGGCTTTCTCGAAGATCTTGAGAAAAAGGCGCAGGATCAACTCGGGGACAAGAAGAAGGGTTCCGGAGCAGAGTTCGATTCCGAGACCGTCATTGCGGGTCTGAAGGAAGCGTTGTCCGTGGGCGCGCAGAACGGGGTATCGGTCGTTTCCCGTCTGGACGGGTACTTCGGAAATTCCTTGATCAGAATACCCGTGCCCGATAAAGTCCGGAATATCGCGGACGTCTTGAGGAGATACGGTTTTCACAAGGAAGTCGACCGGTTCGAACTCAGCATGAACCGGGCAGCGGAACAAGCCGGTCCGCAGGCGCTCGCATTTTTCAAGGGCGCCGTTCGGGAGATGACTATTCCCGACGCCATGAAGATTCTGCGCGGGAAGGACACCGAAGCGACCGAGTATCTTAAAGCGAAGACCTTCGACCGGATCTACGCCGCGTTCAAACCCGCGGTCTCATCCGCCATGAACGACGTTGGCGTGACCCATTCGTTCAAGGAGATGATGGACAAGACGAGGTCCATTCCTCTGCTCAGGAAGGAGTCCGTGGACCTCGACCACTATGTCACGTCAAAGGCCCTGGACGGGCTGTTCCTGATGGTGGGCGCTGAAGAGAAGAAGATCAGGAAAGACCCTGCAGCCCGCGTAACGGAACTTCTGAAAAAAGGATCTTCTCCATGTCGTTGACATGAAAATATGCTAAAAATGTCGTAAACGTCGCTCTGGAAGCGGATTTATGTTTGCCAGAGTGACGGTAAAAATGGTACAAATCGGTCATGCGAAAAAG
>JBGPUS010000171.1:0-5341 GCA_041491325.1 Nitrospirota bacterium
GTGATGGCAAAAAGCCCCAGCCGTTCCAACATGTGAATGAGAAGCTGAATCGTGGTCATCGTACGCCCCTGCCCATGAGTGTTTTTTAAAGACGCCGCTCGTGCCGAGCTTTGCAACAACGAATTGCATTACTATAACACGATTTATTTCCAAAGCAAATGCCGATTTTTTGAGCGATAAATAAGAACACGACGCCCCGGAACCTAAAGCTTGTTCGGGCTTGCACCTGGAAAATCGAAACAACTTGCAACGAATAAGCAGATATTGTATATTCATCGTACTACGAAGGAACTAAGGAGCAAACAATGATGCGAGTAGGTTTCATTGGTTGGCGCGGCATGGTGGGCTCGGTGCTTATGGGCCGCATGCTCGAAGAAAAGGATTTCGACCTCTTTGAGCCGGTATTCTTCACCACCTCGAACGTGGGCGGGAAGGGGCCTCATATCGGCAAGGACGTCCCGGCGCTCAAGGACGCAAAGAACATCAATAAACTGAAGACGATGGACGCCGTCGTCTCCTGCCAGGGCGGAGACTATACCACCGAGGTGTATCCCGCGCTGCGGGCCGCCGGATGGAAGGGCTACTGGATCGACGCGGCGTCCACCCTGCGCATGGAGAAGGACGCTATCATCATTCTTGACCCGGTAAACCTGAACGTGATCAAGGACGGTTTGGCAAAGGGGATCGGAAATTATATCGGCGGCAACTGCACGGTGTCTCTGATGCTCATGGCCCTGGGCGGGCTATACGAGCGCGGGCTGATAGAATGGCTGAGCGTCATGACGTACCAGGCCGCGTCCGGGGCCGGCGCCAACAACATGCGCGAGCTCCTGAACCAGATGGGCGAGGTGCATCGCGCCGCGAAGGTACTGCTGGACGACCCCGCTTCAGCCATCCTGGACATAGACCGTGAAGTGGCGGGGATCCTGCGTGACGAGCATTTCCCAAAAGCAAACTTCGGCGTGCCGCTGGCAGGCTCGCTCATCCCCTGGATCGATAAGCAGTTGGAGAACGGTCAGAGTAAAGAGGAATGGAAAGGGCAGGCCGAGACCAATAAAATTCTCGACCGCGAGGACAAACCCGTGCCCGTGGACGGCCTCTGCGTTCGCATCGGCGCCATGCGCTGTCACAGTCAGGCGCTTACGATCAAGCTGACCAGGGACGTCCCGTTGGACGAGATCACCGGCATGATCGCCGGGCAGAACGCCTGGGTGAAGGTAGTCCCCAACGAACGTGAAAAAACCGTGCGTGAACTCACTCCCGCCGCCGTGACCGGCACGCTCTCCGTGCCCGTGGGGCGCCTGCGCAAAATGAACATGGGACCGAGCTACCTTGCCGCATTTACTTGCGGCGACCAGCTCCTGTGGGGAGCGGCGGAACCGCTTCGGAGAATGCTGCGCATTTTGGTGGAGAAGTAGGAAGGCATGAGGTTAAGAAGGTAAGAAGTTGAGAAGGATGGACGTGATGAAATCGTAAGAAGTAAAGATTTGCCACACCCTGCTGTTGCCAAAACGCGGGTGCAGGCAGAGCACACAGCACACAGAGGTAAGACGTTAAAAAAAACTAAAGATTTTCTCTGAGTCCTCTGTGACCTCGGTGGCTAAAAGCCTGCGCTGAGCGCCCGCGGTACGAGACGTACGTGGGCAGAATCCGGACGGACGAGTCCATTCCGCACGGGATCAATCTGTGGCTGGCTTCGGACAATATCCGCAGGGGCGCGGCGCTGAATGCAGTGCGGATCGCGCAGGCGTTGATCACGTAGCTCTCTCGCAACGAACGAAAACGTCCCGCCTCAGCGATGCGCGTCTATTACGAACGGGCTTTTTTCGCGCTGCTTTTTACGAAGAACTCGCCCGGCTCGATCTTGTAAATCCTGCACAGCGTCGTGAGCTTCATAAGACTCGGGTTGGTCTCTTTACCGGACTCCAGGCGAGAGATATAGCCTTGAGTTATTCGTCCCCGGTTGTCCGATGCGCGCTCGGAGAGGCGCGCTACATCGCTCATCGACAGGTTGTTCTTCAGCCGCATTTTTTTAAGTTTATCCGCTAGAGTCATAGTGACGATATATACCCCGCTTTTAAGGTATTGTCAACAAAAAGATGCAATTATTTTTCAAGCGGCCTATCAAAGTGCAAATATCTGTGCTATAGTACCAAAATGAACATAACATAAGAATGACAGAACGACCATACGGCAATGCAACTATTGCCAACTTTTTTAAAAGTAAAGCTTTTCTTCGGTATGGCAGCGGTTTATGTGGCTAAAAAAGGGCTGAGAGTATAGTACGTCTCCATCTATGACATGTGGTTTGATTCTATATTATAGAGGACCTTTTGGAGGAACAGCTATGTACAACATTGAAATTCTTGAGAAAAAAAGACTGGAAAAAGGGCTTAGTTATACGGAAATAGCTATTACGCTGGGCATGCACAAAGTGACGGTGTCGAGGACCCTTAAAGGCGTAAACATGAAGCCCAGGACCGTGAAAATGCTGGCGGATTATCTGGGCGTTGAGATGGTAAGAATAATCCAGTAGACGTTAACTTTCATTTTTCCTAGAAGCTACCTTTATACGCCTCGCTATAAATACGCCAACCGGGGGTGGAGCTTGTACAAGCTCCACCCCCGGTTTGTTTTTTGAGTTCTTTCTAAAACATGGTAGTATCTTTCATCCTAAAAACGCGGTTGGAACCACCGATAAACACAGATGAACGCAGATGAAAAGTAAAATCAGTAATTTAGTTCATTTAAGGGGTTTTCACCTATCAGGTGATACGGGAATTTGATTTATGTTTTTGAATTATCAGTGTTTATCTGTGTTCATCAGTGGTTAACTGCTTTTTCAGGTTCATGCATATCATCCCAGGAGGCCGGAGTATTTTATGAAAGATTTTATGGACGTTGCCCGGGAGGCAGCTCTCAGCGCCGGGAAAATATTAAAAGAGAACCTTCACGGGCCGCGGGAAATTTCCTATAAAGGCGAGATAAACCTGGTCACGGAAATGGACCTGCGCTCGGAGCGGGCAGTCGTTGCGATCCTGCGCGCCGCTTTTCCCGAGCACGGCATCCTTGCCGAGGAAGGGACGAACATCCAAAACGGATCCGGCTTTACGTGGATCATCGACCCTCTGGACGGCACGACAAACTACGCCCACGGATATCCCTGCTTTTCCGTATCCATAGCCCTGGTTCGGAATGGAGCGCCCGAGGTCGGCGTCGTATTCGACCCCATGCGGGACGAACTGTTCACGGCGCAAAACGGGCAGGGGGCTTTTCTGAACGGGAGGCAGATCCGCGTCTCGGGCCATGACAAGCTTATCAACAGTTTGCTCGCCACGGGTTTTCCCTATGATCGCAGGGAGAGCGAGAAGAACAACCTCGATTACTTTCACGACCTGCTCATGGCCTCGCAGGAGGTCCGGCGCGACGGTTCAGCGGCGCTCGACCTCTGCTCTGTAGCGTGCGGCAGGTTTGACGGGTTCTGGGAACTGAAACTCAAGCCCTGGGACACGGCAGCCGGAAGCCTGATCGTGCGGGAAGCGGGAGGAATGGTGACCGATTTCACGGGCGGCAGGTCCGGTCTGTATGATGACGAAATTCTCGCGAGCAACGGCAGAATCCACGAGCAGATGCTTGAAATCTTGCGAGCAGTGGGAAAACGCAGGGGGGCTTAATAGGGAGTACATCATTTCGAGAAATCCCTCCCCGATAAACCCATTCGAGGGCGGGCTCTAACCTCCCTTTTCCAATGGGAGGCATTTCCCCTCTTTGCAGAAGAGGGGTAGGGAAGATTTTATAAAAAATGCTCAGACCATTTTGAGACGATTACAAATCCTTACTCAGCAAGGCCGCTTGGCTTATTCTTATCCGGGGCTTGTCCACCACGCGCCAGCCTGCCTCTTCGGCAAGGGACAGGGTCTGCTCAAAGTCACGCGCCGAAACATGTGCCCGGGGTTCCGCGACCAGGCATTGCGCACCCGGTTTTCCTGCCCGGAACAGCTCCGAAAAGAACGACCGCGCGTCGGGAACTTCATGGACTACCGCAAAGGCGAGCGCAAAATCAATGGTCCCTTCAAAAGTGTTCAGGCCGAGCGACGCGGACCCGCACTCATGGGTGACGATCCTGTCCAGCAGGTTTGCTTTCCGGGCGCGTTTTTGAAGGGCCTGAAGCATCTTCTCCTGAACGTCCAGGCAAACGACTTTTCCGCCGGGTCCGACCATCTGGGCCAGCGGCAGGGAGAAAAAGCCCATAGCGGCCCCGACATCGAGTACCGTCATGCCGGTTTTCACGAACGAATGGAGGATTTTTTCCGGATTGTGCAGCAGCCGTCTCACGGGACTGGCCAGCCAAAACCCCACCCAATAAGGGCAAACGTCATGTGACATGCGCGAGTACCTCTTTCTTTCTTGAAAAAACCATTATCCTAAAAAAGCAGTTAACCACAGAGGAACAGATAAACACTGATACTTTGAAAACATAAATCAAATACCGTATCACCTGGTAGGTGAAATCGAACCGCCGTTTTTAGGATTATAGCTCCCGCTGTATCGCCAGTTTCAGCATCTCTACCGACGGCTCGCTTATGAGTCTCCCGGACTCGTCAAGAAATATCCTTCACATGACTCCCGGCGAAAGATCGTTATCGAACGCGTCTTTCCCGTTTATCCAAAGCGAGGGGGTCCCGGTAATCCCGCGCCTGACTGCTTCGTCGTACGTGACCGTGTGCCAACGCACATCGGCCTTAACGCTCAAGTCCGCGAGCGCTTGCTTGAGGTTCACGCGAAGCTCCTGGCGCGAGCCGCAAAACTCGGACATGAAAATATCGATTTTCATACGCATGCCGATCCGGGGCGAGTATTATTCCACATGAATAATCGTGACCGGGCAGGAGTCGATGGCCTCTTTCACCTTGTCCGCGAGCTCCGCGGGCGCTTCGCCCTTTGAGGGATCTCCTCCCGTGCGGTACTTCGTCGTGACCTGGCTCCACGTGTCAGCGGCATTCTGCTCAAAAAATTCGGGGCAAACGGTCCAGCACGATTCGCACGCGATGCATTCGTCTCTGTCGATCGTCACCGATATCTTTCCCATGGTGGCACTCCTTTTTTTGCCTGCGACTTCTCGCAGGGTAACTGTTTCCTCGGCTATTTTTGTCAAGTGTAAGCAAATAGGGCCGAAGAGTCAAGAAAATAGATGCCCGAAAATAGATGTTTGCGGCTGTTAGGCCAATCGAGTTTCTTGACAAGAAATCCCACTCCTGTATAATCGATGCATATATCAATCTGAACTAATGCGTTTTGCGGGACCGGGTTAAATTCACCTTGAACAGGAGGATAAAAATGA
>JBGPUS010000172.1:0-5299 GCA_041491325.1 Nitrospirota bacterium
CAACCCGGTGCGGATCGTAGGCAACGACCAGGGCCAGGTCACGGCCGTCGAATGCGTCCGGATGGACCTCTGCGAACTCGACGAATCCGGCAGGCGTTCCCCGAAGCCGATCCCCGGCTCGGAGTTCCAGATCCCGGTGAACGTCGCCATTGTCGCTCTCGGCACCGGCGCCAATCCCCTGATCCCGCAGAGCACGAAGAACCTCCAGGTCAGCAAGAGGCTCTATATCATCGCGGACGAAGAAACCGGCAAGACCAGCATGGAGGGCGTGTACGCCGGCGGCGACATCGTCACCGGCTCCGCCACCGTCATCTCCGCCATGGGCGCGGGCAGGAAGGCCGCCAAGGCCATGCACGAGTATCTGATGTCGAAGAAGCCGGCGGGCCGGACGTAGAAGGCAGCGCGTATCGGTCCGTTGCATCGTTCCGGAAAAAAAGGGTTTCGGGGTCCAGCGAGACCCTTTTTTTTTGGTAGTCTCATAATTTAAATCTGTGCCGTCATTTATATTATTTATAGCCAAAAATCTTGACATTGTTATATCGTTATGATATTTTCTCAAACACTTTTAGACAGTAGAAGTTCAGGCATCGAATAGATGCATTCCTTTCTCAAGAGGCGACAGCGCTTATGATAGACATCAACATCACACTGCTTTACCAGATCGGCAATTTTCTCTTTCTGCTCATCGCGCTCAATATTATTCTGTACAAGCCGATCCGGCAGATCATGAAAGAGCGCGAGGCAGGCATCGCCGGGGCGTTGGGCGACGCGAAATCCGCGCAAAACCGGATGCAAGCGCTTCTGGAGCAGTATACCGCGTCGGTGGCGGGAGCCAAGCAGAAGGCGGCGGCAACCTTCAACGCGTTTTATCAGCAGGGCCTCGACGCCCAAAGGGACATGATCGCGGCGGAGCGGGCCAAGGCCGGTGAGCTGCTCGCCAAGGCGCGCGCCGAGATCGCAACGGCCTCGGGCGCAGCCAGGGCCGAACTCAAGAAAGAAGCTGAGAGGCTGTCGCAGGATATAACCTCCAAGCTGCTCGGAAGGGCGGTATAGTCGTGGGACGCATACAAATGAGAAAATATATTCCGGTGTTTTTCGGAGTGCTCTGCACTCTGGTCGCCGCGCTTGCATTCGCGGAAGAGGGGGCGGGTCACGAAGAGTCCTTCACGTTCATGAAAGACTGGCTGCCGAGGCTCATCAATTTCAGCATCATCGCGATTGTGGTCGTTTATTTTATGAGAAAGCCCATTCGTGATTTTTTCAAGAACCGGTCCGTTGAAATCGCGAAGGCCATGCAGGAATCAAAAGAAGCCAAGGAGCGGGCCGTGGCCGCTCTCCAGGAAATGGAGAGCAAGATCAAGGACTTCGAGGCGGAAACGGGCAGGATGGTCGCCGAGGCCCAGGCGCGAGGCGAAAAGGACAAGCAGGCCCTCATCGAAGAGGGCAAGAAGATGATGCTGGAAATCCAGGACCAGGTCAAACAGGGCGTCACGGTCGAAGTGCAGAAGGCCAAGGCCGAGCTGGCAATAGAGGCTGCGCTCCTTTCCATAGATCTTGCGGAAGGTAAGATCAAAGAGAAGATCAGCGGCCAGGATCATGAACGCATTGTCAAGGAATACATCTCTAAAGTGGGAGGCAAAGGGTGATTCGGATTATTGCAAAAAGATACGCAAAGGCCCTCATGCAGCTCGCTGAGGAAAAAAAGACCGTGGACAAGACCAAGGCGGATCTTGGCGATTTTGTCGGCGCCGTTGAGTCCTTGCCCGACATGCAAAAGCTTTTTGCGAGTCCGGTCTTCACCGCCGAACACAAGATATCGGTCATCAAGGAATTGGCGGGCAAGCTGAATATGCAGCAGACAACCCGGAACTTCGTGGAGCACCTTGCTGAAGCGGGCCGGATCAGATACGTTAAGGACGTGCATGAGGCGTTCCTGGTCATTCTTGCGGAGCGCCAGAACAGGGCCGCGGTGCGGTTGACCACGGCCGTGGCGCTCAATAACGGCGATTTGGCGGACATCAAGAGCAAACTCGAAGCGCTTACCGCCAAGCAAGTAGACATCGACGCGCAGGTGGACGCATCGCTCATCGGGGGGGCCAAAGCCCAGATCGGGAGCGTTATTTACGACGGGTCAATCAGGAACCAGCTCGACAAGATGCGTTATAAATTAATGAACTAAACAGATAAACCTCTGGATAAAGAAGGAGCGCTGCAATGCAGATCAAGGCACAGGAAATCAGTGAGATCATAAAAAAGAAGATATCCGATTTCGAGAAGACCGTCGAGGTCGCCGAGGTCGGCACCGTGATCACCGTCGGTGACGGCATCGCCAAGGTCTTCGGGCTCGACAACGTCATGTCGGGCGAGCTTCTGGAGTTCCCCGGCGGCGTCATGGGCATGGCGCTCAACCTCGAAGAGGAAAACGTCGGCGTGGTGCTCATGGGCGAAGACTCCCGGATCCGCGAAGGCGACATCGTCAAGCGGACCAAGAGGATCGCCGAGGTCCCCGTGGGAGACGCCATGGTGGGCCGCGTTGTGGACGGCATCGGCCAGCCCATCGATGGCAAGGGACCCATCGTCTCGAAGGAATTCCGGAAGATCGAAGTCATCGCGCCGGGCATCGTCAAACGTCAGTCCGTGCGTGAGCCGCTCCAGACCGGGCTCAAGGCCATTGACGCCATGATCCCCATCGGACGCGGCCAGCGCGAACTCATTATTGGTGACAGACAAACGGGCAAAACCGCCGTCGCCATCGACACCATCATCAACCAAAAGGGCCAGGACGTCACCTGTATCTACGTCGCCATCGGCCAGAAGCGCTCCACCGTGGCACAGGTGGTCAAGACCCTCCAGGAAAACGGCGCCATGGAGTACACCATCATTGTGTCGGCCACGGCGTCCGACCCCGCGCCGCTCCAGTTCATCGCCCCGTACACGGGCTGCACCATCGGCGAATATTTCCGCGATGCCGGCAAGCATGCGCTCATCGTTTACGACGATTTGTCCAAGCAGGCCACGGCTTACCGCCAGCTCTCGCTGCTCCTGCGCCGTCCTCCGGGCCGTGAAGCGTACCCCGGCGACGTGTTCTATCTCCACTCGCGTCTGCTTGAGCGCGCGGCGAAGTTGTCCGATAAAATGGGCGGCGGTTCGCTCACGGCGCTTCCGATCATCGAAACCCAGGCCGGCGACGTGTCCGCATATATCCCGACGAACGTGATCTCCATCACGGACGGTCAGATCTTCCTTGAAACCGACCTCTTCTACGCAGGCGTTCGACCGGCCATTAACGTGGGTATCTCGGTCTCGCGCGTGGGCGGCAGCGCCCAGATCAAGGCCATGAAGCAGGTGGCCGGCACGCTCCGTCTCGATCTGGCCCAGTACCGCGAACTCGCGGCCTTCTCCCAGTTCGGCAGCGACCTCGACAAGGCCACCATGGCCCAGTTGAGCAGAGGTCAGCGCATGGTCGAGCTCCTGAAGCAGGACCAGTACGCGCCGCAGACGGTGGCCCAGCAGATCCTGGTTATTTTCGCCGGGGCCAACGGCTATGTGGATGACGTCGAGGTCAATATGGTCAAGAAGTTCGAAGCTGAGCTCCTCCGTTTCATGGCAAGCAAGTATCAGCCGCTCTTGAACGATATCGCAACCAAAAAGCAGATCGACGACGATATCAAGGGCCGCGCCAAGGCTGCCATCGAGGAATTCAAGAAATCGTTCACGGCGTAACACGATTTTGCAGTCGCACGCTCTATTCGGCGTAACTGAATAAGCGTAGACGATACTGGAACCATGAGACCCGAGACTCGAAACTGAGGAATTGTGCATGCCCAGCTTAAGAGATATTAAAAGAAAAATAACGAGCGTCAAAAAGACCCAGCAGATCACCAAAGCCATGAAGATGGTTGCGGCGGCAAGGCTGCGCCGCGCCCAAGAGCGAGTGATCGCGTCTCGGCCCTACGCGCGCAAGATGTCCACGATGATCGCAAACCTCGCGGGCCGCGTGGAGCGGGCGCAGCATCCGCTTCTGGCGAAGCGCGCACCCAAGAACGTAAAGCTCGTCGTGCTCACCTCGGACCGGGGACTCTGCGGGGCCTACAACACGAATATCCTGCGCAAGGCCGTTGAGACCGCGAAACAGCTCAAGGCGGAAGGCAAGGAAGTTTCGCTCAATATCGTGGGCCGGAAGGGCAGGGACTTCTTCCGCAAGCGGTCTGCCTTTACCTTGGGCAGAGTATGGGCGGAACTCGGCATGATCGACTACGGGAAGGCGGCCGACATCGGCAAACACATCGTCGACCGCTTCATCGCGGAAGAGACCGATGAAGTCTATTTGCTCTATAATGAATTTAAAAGCGTCATGCAGCAGAAAGTGACCCTCGAGAAAATTCTGCCGGTGGAACCGCCGAGCGAGGGAGACCCGTTTACCGCGGCCGTCGATTATCTCTACGAGCCGTCCGCCGAAACGATTCTCAGTTCGGTCCTGCCCAAGCACATCGAGGTGCAGGTGTATCGCTCGCTTCTTGAGAGCCAGGCAAGCGAGATGGGCGCCCGGATGACCGCCATGGATTCCGCCACCAGAAACGCGAAGGACATGATCAACCGGCTCACGCTCAAGTTCAACAAACAACGCCAGGCCGCGATCACGAAGGAAATTTCCGAAATTGTGGGCGGCGCGGAAGCGCTTAAGTAACAAGCCGTATTCAAGGTTCCTACGGCACGGTTGCCTGTTTTTTGAATCTTGAATTCTAAATTTTGAATTAGTATCTCTCACAGGGGGTTATCAATGAGCACAGGGAAAATAGTACAGGTGATGGGTGCGGTGGTTGACTGCGAATTCCCCGTAGGCAACCTTCCCCATCTGATGAACGCACTCAGGATCGATCAGGCCGAGGACAAGGGTTACGGAACGCCCGAGACTCATCTGACGCTTGAAGTCGCGCAGCACCTCGGCGAAAACCGGGTGCGTGCCGTTGCCATGTCTTCGACGGACGGTCTCCGGCGCGGTATGGCGGTCAACGACACCGGCAGTCCGATCACCATGCCCGTGGGCAAGGAAGTGCTCGGTCGCATCATGAACGTGATCGGCGAGCCCGTGGACGAGATGGGACCGATCCAGACCAAGGACCGACTGCCCATTCACCGTTTGGCCCCGATGCTCGAGGAGTTGGACCCCACCAAGCAGCTCTTTGAAACAGGCATTAAGGTCATTGACCTCCTGGCGCCCTACACCAAGGGCGGTAAAATCGGACTCTTCGGCGGCGCGGGCGTGGGCAAGACCGTGCTCATCATGGAACTCATCAAC
>JBGPUS010000173.1:0-5249 GCA_041491325.1 Nitrospirota bacterium
ACGGGTGAGAACCATGATTGTTGAAGAAATGCGGAATATGACGCAGTACCTGACCTATAAGCTCTGCGACGAGGTGTTTGCCTTTGACATCTCGAAGGTCCGGGAAGTACTTGACCTTACGACGATCACGAAGGTGCCCAATAACTTTATAGGGTCAGGTCTATAATGTTTATATTCCATCACGCCATAGAAGGATTTTGAGAAAGGTCTCTCGATCCTGGTCGTCTTTGAATATGTCTTTTTTATCGTTGCCCCGATTGGTGATGTGGTACACCGCTCCGGGGTATTCTATGCGAAGTGGACGGGCCATGAGGGGAGCTTATCAGAAGTCTGGGCAAATGTCAAAGAATATAGACCTGACCCTGATATGCTGCTGATATGCTGTGACCCTGATATGCTGATATGGTTGGACGTACACGGAATTCATCAAAGGGATGGGAAAACACAACGAGCGTTTCATCATGATCCTGGATATCGACAAGGTCTTTTCCGCGAGGGAACTTGCCATGGTAGAAGCTGGGCAGGGAGAAATGCCGGAAAAGAAAGAAGAAGAGACAACAGTCTAATGGCCTGATTCCGGTAAAATAGTATAAGAGCTGTTGCGTATCGTTGTTCATCATCATGTTAAAAAGGCCGCCCAGTCAATAGAATGACGTGAGCGGCCTTATTCTTTTTTTGCGCGCTTGCCGCAGCCTGCCGAGAAGAGCCGTCAGGCCTTGGTCACATCACTATTTTTAGAAGAGTTATTACCTCCTGGAGTGACCAAAGGAGCCTCTGTTGGAGTTCACAGTCGGTTATCCAGTTTTTTCCGTCATGCCTTCTTGTCCCGCCGCAGTGTTCAACCCTTGGCAATAGTTCCCTTTGCAGCTCGTGAAGACCGGACCGGAAATGTTTCTTCGCGAGGAGCATACGCGACTCATACATTTTCTGGATCAGCGCTCTCCTGAATCCCGGGTGTTTGAAGGCATCGGCGTCAGCAGCCTGGACAACGAAGATCATGGTTGAAAGGTCGTCAAGGATGTTCGGCAGCGGGTCGATGTCTCCGTAAACCACGATCTTGCCGCTATCCACGTAATTCCATCCTGCTTCGAGGACATCTATATCCGTGGTCCCTTCCGGCAAGGGCTCTACCTTGACGATCGTGGCGGACTTGGTAGAGAAACCGGCGTTGTGGTCAAAAGCAGAATCGTAAGGCCAGATGAGTGACGGGTTGTTTTTGTTTGACGGCTGGTCCGGCGGACCTGCGAATTTTTGCGGCGTAACCGTGCGGAACGGTCCTTCCGTGCCGCTCGCCAGCTTGTTTGTCGAATCAAGATAGCCGGGAACCAGGTCCTTGCCGTCCGCCCGCAGGGCAAGCAGCATCCGGAGACCGCTCTCGACATCAATCGGATCTCCATTGTTTCGGCCGATGTTCCCGGGTGAGGTGTAATCACACCATCCCCCCTTGGCCTTGTCGGCAACAGCGTCATAATAAAACATGGCTTGCGGGTACGTCCCGGTCACATAGGGAGCATAGGAGGCGCCCATATTCGAAGGATCATCCGCAATGGGATGGCTTATGGCATAGCCATCGGGCGCATAAACGGTAATCTTGGTCGCGTCGGAGCGTGTCCCCGCTGCTTTCAGCAGGTCCTCCATCGCCGCGCCTGAGTATTCCGTGTAATAGTCTCCGGATTTCGTTGTGTTCATGAGCATGAACTGGCTGTGCTGCGGCATTGCTTCAAGCCGGGCCTTGTCGAAAATCCTGAAGGGAGCGGCCACCTTTGTCGGGTCGTCATTCATGTCACCGGGATAACGGATCGCGGCGATTTCGGTGAGATTGGAATACCCGTCCCCATCCGAGTCAAGGGATGCGATTGCCTTCAGTGCCGCTTCGCTCCTGCCGTTGGACAGGTAGTCCCTGCCGAAGGAATTTAGTGTTGCAGCGAACTGATCGGGCTGTTTTCCGTAACTGGTCATGGCGTGGCAATATTGGCAACTGCCCATGGTGGAGGTCTTCTGCGTTTTCGGGTCCGTGTACTGCCCTCCGCCGTGGCAAAGTGCGCAATTGTCAAGCTTCGTGCCGGCTGCATTAGGATAAACAGCGAGAAAAACTTTTGCATCATTATCGGCATCGCCGCCGTGCCGGTATGCTGCTGTAGAGATCGACGCTGTGGCAATGATAACAAGAAACAATACTACCGCGGCTGACGCACTGAACTTTCTCATGGTTTCTCCTCCTTTTATTATGGAGACGGCTACAGCTTCTTCCCTTCCGGTGAATTGGGGAAGAAAAGCGGCTCCCCGTACTTGTCCTTTCCAAAATCACGGATAATGGTCTGGGCCTCTCTGCCCTGGAGCCACTCCACAAACTGCATGGCTTCCTTATGACGGACGCGCGGGAACCGGGCGGGATTTACGGGCATGACGGTCATGTAGTTCAACAAAATATCGTCCCGCTCGACCAGGATTTGCAAGGCGATCTTCGATCTCATGGTGATATACGTGGCCCGGTCCATGATCAGATATGCCTGTTTTTCGTTCGCATGGGCCAGGGTCGGCGCGTTCCCTTTTGCGCCCTGCTCAAAGACGGCATACCATGCACCCTGCGGTACGGTGCCCGCCTTTTTCCAAACCTCCAACTCCTTTACGTGCGTGCCTGATTTATCGCCACGAGTTATGAAAAGAACTTTTGCGTCCGCGATCTTGCGCAGCGCCGCGGCCGCGTCTTTCATCCCACGGATGCCGGCAGGGTCGTTCGCGGGGCCCAGCACGACGAAATCGTTGTACATAAGATCATAGCGTTTCGTTCCAAAACCGTCTGCCACGAATTTTTCCTCTAAAGCCCTCGCATGGACCAGAACAAGATCGAATGTGCCGGTTTCGGCCATTTTGAGAGCCTGTCCCGTTCCCGCGCCCTGATGTTCGACGCGGATGCCCGTTTTCTTCGTAAACGCGTCTTCCAGCGCCCCGACGATGCCCGCGTCAATGGGGCCGATGGTGCTGGCCAGCAGTATCTTCGGAGTTTCTTCGGCCGCTTGAGCGGCCCATACTGAGTTTTCTGAACCGTAAGACAGAACAATAGTGCTTAGCAACAAGACCACAAGGTTGAACCGCATGATAAAGCGCATAGATGCTCCTTTCATTTATTCTTTTTTCGCTGAGACTGCTGGGACCGCGTCCGGTGTAAATAGGCTGATGCCGTGCTTTTTATAACGGGCAATGAGTCCCTGGCCCTCGGCTGAAGTGACAAAGGCGATGAAGTCCATGGCTTCCCGGTATCTCACGCCGGGATACTTCGCCGGGCTGACGGCAATTACGCTGTAATGGTTTTTGAGAAGGAGGTCGCCTTCCACGAGAACTTTCAGCGTCATCCGTGACTCGAAATTCAGGAATGTTCCCCGGTCGGAGAGGGTGTAGGCTTTTTTCCTGTCCGCCATGAGGAGCGTATCGCCCATCTTGGCGCCGGTTTCGAAGTACCACCCCTTTCCCTTGGGATTCAAGCCCGCGTCATCCCAGAGATCGAGCTCCTTGGTGTTCGTTCCGGAATCATCACCCCGCGACACAAAGGGCACGCCTTTTTCCCCGATAAGCTCGAAGGCGTCTATGGCGGTCTTGTTGCCTCTGATGCGGGCCGGGTCGCTTTTAGGGCCGAGGATGACGAAATCATTATGCATAACCTGCCGCCGGTTTACGCCGTATCCCTCTGCGACAAACTTCTCTTCCCGGTAAGGGTCGTGGACGAAAAGCATGTCCGCCTCGCCTTTCTTCGCGATACGGAGCGCTTTGCCGGTACCCACGGCTATGATCTCCACGGAGATCCCGTAGCGCGTTGCTTTTTCATAGGCTGGGATGAGAATGTCGAAGAGACCGGAGTTATGGGCGCTGGTCGTCGAAGCGATGACAAGTTTTGTCTTCTGGTTCTTTTTCAATGTACGCCTCCTTGACGAAGTATGCGGCATTGTAGAGGGGGCGCGCTAAAAAGTAAAATGCATTTAATTCATAGCACCTATGAGTTGCCGTCATAGGGCTCCGGACGAGTCCGAGGTTCGCACAAGCGGCTTTTCTCAGCTTGGATTTTCAAAGGGAAGGTATTCGTTGACAAACTAAGCAAGCGTCTTTACAATGGCACTGTTTCGGATATATCGAATATTCTATGGAAAATCATCGGCTGAAATCATACTGTCTCGTCGTCGAGACAAAGAGTTTCTCCCGGGCAGCCCAGGCCAAGCATATGACGCAGTCAGCCATGAGCCGCCTGGTGAAATACCTGGAGGACGAGCTGGGCGCTACGCTCCTGCACCGCAAAGGCAAGGTCATCGTGCCGACGCCCGAGGGAAAGCTGTTTTATGAACACTGCAAAAAGATCCTCGAAAATTACGCGAGGATGGAGCAGGACCTCAACTCCGCGACGCGCGCCGCGAAATGGGTTTTGCGCCTCGGCGCCAGCAAGACCCCGGCGGCCCATTTCCTTCCCCGGATCGTGTATGATTTTTCCATAGCCAACCCCGGCATACGAATCGACCTCACGGTATGCACGACGTCGAGTGTGCTCCGGGACCTCCACGATGGGCGGATCGACGCGGGCCTCGTCGAAGGGGCCATTCGCGATGAAACCGTCTCTGCTGATTCCGTTGCCGAGGACGAGCTCGTCCTCATAGCTCCGGAGAACCATGCCCTCACGAAAAAAAAGATCGTCACCATTCAGGACCTGACGTCCGCAACCTTTATCCTCCCCGATCAGGGGTCGGGTACCAGGGAGCTTATCGACCTTTTTTTCCGCGAAGCAGGGCTGGAGGCTGGAAACGTCAAGGTTCGCATGACCCTCGGCAGCCCCGAATTGATCGTCCAGATGGTGCAGGCGGGGCTCGGCATCGCGTTTGCTTCGAAATGGTCGGTGTTTGCCGCGGTAAAGGAGGGGACGGTGAAGGTGCTGGAAGTGCAGGGCAGAAAAATGAAACGGCATTTTTATTTCATCGGCAACAAGAGGGGACCTTCATCAAACGCCGGCAGCACCTTCAGTGAGTTTCTGAAAGCGTATCGTTATTTTATTCCTTTTTGAACAAAGGCCAACGACCGGAAGAGAGCAATAGGGTCAAGTCTTGTTCGTTGCATATTCGCGTAGCCATCGGCTGATCGTTGAGTAGTGCACATCCAGGTGACGCGCAAGCTCACTCTGATGATATCCATATCGCTCCACGGCGTCAAGCAGCTTTTTCATCAGTTTGGTTCGATTCTTCATGATGGAGTCCGGCAGAAATACCGCAAGC
>JBGPUS010000174.1:0-5246 GCA_041491325.1 Nitrospirota bacterium
AATCATTCCCCGGTTCTCCTGAAGTCGATAAATCCGCGCTCTACATCGGTATGGATTAGCTCCACGCGCACCCTCTGGCCCACATCGATCCCTGCAAATCCGCTTGTAAGTCTTCCTTCTATGGGGATCGAGAGAAGGCGTACCCACGTGCCTTTATCCGCAGCTCCCGTAACGATGGCATCGAACCGTTCGCCGATCCTGTGCTCTAGCAACAATGCCGCCGCGGATTTCCTGACTTGTCGTTCGACCTTTTTTGCAGCATCTTCCTGTTCCGTGCAGTGTTTTGCCAGTGCTGACAACTCGCCGTTCTGGTACGGCATGCGTTGACCCGCCATGGCCGCCTTCAACAAGCGCTGCGTGATCAGGTCCGGGTAGCGGCGGTTCGGCGCGGTGGAGTGGGAATAGTCCTGTACAGCGAGGCCAAAGTGGCCGCTCACATTGCCTCCAGGAACTTCGAGCACATATTCGCCCGCTCCCAGCAGTTTGATAACGGCAAGAGAAAGATCGGGAAACGTGAGCGGGTCAACAGCCTGCGCCTTGGTGAGGAATGCTTCAAGAGATTTCGCGTCAGGCGCCTCGGAGAGCGTTTGGCCGTGGTCCGAGGCGAGTTCTCTGATCCGGTCCCATCGCTTCGGTGTGCGGACCACGCGCCGGAATGACGGAAGATCCTTGGAAGAGAGAAAGCGCGCTGTCACGCCGTTCGCCGCGATCATGAAGTCCTCGATGATGTCTTTCGCCCTGTTTTTTCGTTCAGCCTGGAGGTCCTTGAGCGCACCGTCATCGAACACCAGCCGGGCCTCCACGGTCTCAAGGGTAAGCGCGCCGTGCTCGTGTCTGAGTGTTTTCAGCAGTTGGGCAACCCGGTCCTGCAACCTGAGGTTCTCTTCGAGGCCGGGAACCGCGGGTATCTCCGGCGGGATGGGGCCGGCGCCCTCCAGCCAGGCCGCAACGCTGTTGTAAGCAAGCTTTGCATGGTTCCGGACGAGCGCTCCATACACATCAGACCGGAGCAATGCTCCCGCCTCGCTCACAACCAGTTCGACGATCACGGCACGCCGGTCCGACGCATAGTTGAGGGATGTAAGGTCCGTCGAAAGCTTTTCCGGCAGCATGGGAAAGATCCGGGCGGAGGTATAGACCGATGTAGTATTCCTGCGCGCGTGCTCGTCGATCGCTGAGTCCCTTTTGACCAGGGTGTCGACATCGGCGACTGCAACCAGGACTTTTACGCTTTGGTCCGGCATAATCTCCGCAACGGTCAACTGGTCCAGGTCGCGTGAGTCGTCATTGTCGATGGAACACCAGAGCAAGCTCCGAAGATCGCGCGTAGTCTTATCCGCCTGTGTGGCCGAGTCGCGAAGCTCGCTGAGTTCGGCAAGGGCTTGTGGAGAGAAGTCCGGAAGCAGCCCTCGCTCGATCATTGCCCGGCGGGCGATTCTTTGCAAGAGAGCGCGATGTTGTTTGTCGTTTGAGTTGTTCATGGGAGCAGTATATAGGACATTGCAAAGAAGTACAATATTAGAAATCCTCACAAAAAGAAAGCAGATTGACCGATTAGACACCGAGGAATGCCATCTAATGTATGGAGCGGCGTAGAATTAAAGCAGTAGACTGTTTGTGACATATCCCTAACCCACAAGTCTGAGTCACAAGTACGGAAAGTCTAAGCCTTTGGAAAAGAGAAACAATGAGGTCTCTAGTGGAGCGTGGCATTAAAAATATTGTACAATATATTTTATTGCCAGAAAAACAATAAGAATACCCAATAGCAGCTTTATGTACCTTTGCGGAACGAACTTTTGGAATCGGGCGCCGCAATAAACGCCGACAATCCCGCCAATGCCGAAGAGAAACCCGAGGGACCAGTCCGGCATAGTAGAAACTCCGCTCGACGCCGGTGCGAGCGCATAAAAGGCAACCCCCGCGATAGAGGTGATAAAAGTCCCCATAAGGGCGGCTCCCGCGATGGTGTATACCGGTAAGTGAAACACGGCCACGCAGAATGGCGCAATGATCGCCCCACCACCGATGCCGTACGTACCGCCGATAATGCCGACAATGTACGCGAGAAAGAACATTCCGACAGTACTATATGAAAAACGCTCCCCCCAGAACTCATACTCTATTTTGGTCAGTGAGACAGATATTGTTTTAACGAGAGCATCTGCCGGAAGACCCGCTGCTACTTTCGATTTCTGCTGATTTCTGATCTCTTCTGCCCTCTCTTTGAATTTCTTTTCAAGGGCTTTGTTAGCCGAGCCTTTTGCTGTTGCCTTGCCTGTGAATTCGTACAAGAGTCTTGTACCGATATAAAGCAATACGCACCCGACGAACAGCTTAAAGGTCGCCGGGTCCGGGAGATAATTGACTCTCAAATAGTAACCCAAAAAGACCCCTGGCAGGGTGCCTAAAACTACCACCCAGGTGAGCGGCCATGCCATGCGACCCTCTTTAATAAAACGGTAGACTCCGCTCGGTATTGCTATAATGTTAAAGATAAAGTTTGTCCCGCTTACAGACGGACTCGTATAGTTAAGGACGCTCATCTGAAAAGGCAGAAGGAGAAACGCACCGGAGACTCCCCCCATGGACGTAAAAAAAGAAACGACCATGGCGACGATTGGCGGGATTAGAATATTGGTTTTAACACCGGATATAGGGAAGACAATATTTAAGAAATCCAACATAAGTAATCTCCTTTTCTCTTAGTATTAATACGGGAACATTTACCCTGAGTACACAGACAACATGATAGTTGCTTCCTTTATGAGGAGTCGCCCATATTGTGAATACCCCTTGTTTAAGATGTCTTTCTCACGGTTTAATTTGCAGCGTCCGACAATTTCCAAGGCAATTTGTCTTTATCTGTTTTTTACGTTACCGCTCTCACCATGTACGCCCAATCCGCCTTTTTCAAACTCGTTCCGGATCACCTGGGAGAATTGTCTCTTCTGTTCCGAACCGAGTAATTCCTTTTCCTGAAGAATATGGTCAATCACTTCTCGCTCAAGCTTAGCCTGAAGGGCCGAGATCTCATTGCTTTTTTCCGCGATCGTCTTCAAATCCGGGGCGTCGACAAAAAGGAGGTCGTTCAGCTGGAGCCTGTTGCGGAGAAGGGCCTGCCGGATTGCTTCTACTTTCGGCAGGAAATCCTTGCGTATCACTTCGACCTGTCGCTTCTGTTCGTTGGTCAGTGCGATAAGGTCAAGATATCCTCTAATAGGTTTTTGACGCATTCTTGCAATCAGCCTGACGGCGAGTTGTATAATGATGAGAGCGGAAAGCAGAACCAGGAAAATATCTTTCAATTGCCGCCTCCTTGTATGACAGTAAGGTAAACATCCGTGAATGATCCCGGAGGAGAGTCGTCAAAAGTGCGCAGATATCCATGCGAAGAAAGATTCTGCCCGCCGACAGCACCGTATTCGTCAGGAGCAAAGACAAAGGCCATTGCATTGCGCGCAAAGGAAACCACGGGATTAAGGAAAAGATTGCTCCATAGTGAGCGCCGCAGTATAACAACGGCCTTGTTGACGGTTGTCTGCACAAAGGCCGGCGAAGGCGTCTCTTCAGGGATGCGCCCCATGAATAGGCCGATCTGATTGAGGGTTTCCGCTTCCCGTGCGCAGGAGGGACATATCTTAAGATGCTCCTCCATCGGCAAACGCTCTTCCCGGGAAAGTTCTTTATCGATATACGCTGATAATTTTTCTTTACAGTAGTCGCAGTTCATTCTATATGTTTAAACACGGATATCAGGAAAAACCTTCGGTAGGGTGAAAATATTTTTAAAGATAGGGAGAAAGCGGCTTTTTCAGGCTTTGACGAGCCCGCTGGATCAGGGATTCGACGGCTGGTATTGAGATGCCCATTGCCTTGCTGAGCTCATTGTAGGAGAAGTCGTTGTATTGTCTTAAGAGTATTGCTATCCTCTGACTTTTCGGGAGGTTTCGGATTGCCTTACGAACAGCCGTACTCAGCTCCGCATTTTCGGCCGCCTTTTGTGGAGAGAAAGCCTCAGAAGCAATAATAGGATATTCTTGCTCATGCAAGTCTGATACATCGACAAATTTGGGACTGCCTTTATTGTCCCTTATTTCATTTAAGCACAGGTTCGTGGCTATGGTAAATAGCCAGGTTTTGAATTTTGCCTGCGGTTTATAGTCCTTCGCGGCTTTGAATACACGCAGAAATACTTCCTGGGCGACGTCCTCCGCTGAATCCCTGTCTCCCGTAAACCGTGCTATGAAACTTATGAGCGGTTTGTGGTGAAGTTCAACGATGCTTCTGAATGCGGATAGATTCCCCGCGGCGACTTCAATCATTATTTCTGCTTCAGGCTCTTCCATCTTTTTTCATTCTGCCTTAAACAGAATAATGAAGCAAGAATTATTTTGCCGAGACCTGCTATGTCTAATGCCGGATCATGGAGTATAACCTCCCAGTACCGCACCCTTAAAATACTAAGAGCGAAATGATTCCGCCTGTCAACACAATATAAAGAATGTCTATTTTGTTGACCAAAGCAGTGAATGAGAGTAACCCTACCAGCACCTTGATACTGTCCCAATGGACTGCATAGGCAAATTTCAAGAAGATAAAGAACAGCAACCCGACGAACGATGCGAGTATCCCTTTTATCGCTCGTACAAAATAAGGAGATGTCTTCAATGTATCGAAATAGGGCGAGATCGTAATCAACAAAAGGAAGGATGGGCCGAGTATTGAAATTGTCGCAACGATGGCGCCAGGCAGGCCGGAAATAAGATACCCCACGAATGTTGCCGTGATGACAATGGGACCGGGGGTCACCTGACCGTCGGAAGAGCGTGCGCTCCGGCATATGCCGCGGACAGTGTAAGCATCAGGATGAATGCCGGTAGCGCAAAGCCGACGTATGAAAACAGTGCGCCCGGTATTCCGTTGACCTTCATCCCGACATACGCAACCAGCTGCATGACCGTCGCTCCAGGGATTGACTGGCAGAGGGCTACGCCGTTTTTAAAAGTCTCTTCGTCGATCCAATGATTACGTTTTACCGCCAGTTCCTTAACATGCGCAACCATTGCCGGACCACCGAAGGCAGTTGATCCGAGCCTCAGAAATGATAAAAACAATTTGGGATTTTTCACCAGAGCCGCTCTCAAGTCCCTTTTCCTGATCCTTCTATCGATAGGTGGCATCCGCTCCATGATCGGACAACTGTGCGCCGAACCATCTATGTATTGCAGTGATGAGATGTATGT
>JBGPUS010000175.1:0-5246 GCA_041491325.1 Nitrospirota bacterium
CGCCGAACTCGTCACCGGCCGGGAATGGCAAGACTCGCTCCAAGAGATGGAACGTATCCTGAAGGCCGCTGGTGATAGTTATTACGACAACCGGGGGCACGAGCATGCACTCCTCTCGGATATGCGCGACCCCGGCACAGCGTATAGCAGAGCAACGTTTCTCTTCCCGATCTATTTTACGATGGAAGGTTCGCCGCGAAAGGCCGCGAAGCTCGCCGCAAAAGCGTTCAAAAGCAAGGACCGTCATCGTGAATACGAGACCCTTTTTTTTAAGATCCAGGAGTTGTTGTACCGGCTCAAAAACAACTATCTGCGCGCCCGCGCGGGCAGCGAAGCCGTGGGCCTGCTCCGACTCTATCTGCGCGCGGAAGAACACTACCGCGAAGCAAAACTCAGAGAAGGGCTGCTGGATTTTGACGACCTAGAAATCTACGCATATCGCCTGCTGCGCAGCGTGGAATCGCCGGACATACTCTACTGGCTTGACCGCAAGATCCTCCACTTCCTCGTGGATGAGTTTCAGGACACGAGCGACATCCAGTGGGCCATTTTGGACAAGTTGACCGAGGAGTTTTTTTCCGGCCAGGGCGCCGACAAGCTCATGCCGCCGACCCTGTTCGTGGTCGGCGACGCGAAACAGTCCATCTACCGTTTCCGCGAAGCGAATTACCGGCTGATCGACGTTGTCCGGCAAAAGATGGAGCAGCGCATCCCTGCCGGCTCACGCGAAATACTGACCCTGGACACAAACTTCCGTTCCACGCCGGAAATAGTCGAGACAATAAACCGGATTTTCACGGGCCTCTGGGGAGAGAGCTACAAGCCTTCTGAATCGGACCGGGCCGGGCACAAGGGAAGCGTGAGACTGCTCGAAGTCGCTCCGAATTGCCCGGTTGCCGACGAAGAAACCTTGCCGCACGACGTTCCCGGCACATTGACCGAAGCGGAAATACTTGCCCGCGAGTTGCAGTCGCTCATTGCAAAAAAAACCGTCGTGTATGAACGGACCGACGAAGACCCCGCAGGCTGGAAAGAGCGGCCCGCGGAATACGGCGACTGCGCAATACTCATCCAGTCACGCACACGGCTCAAGGAATACGAAACAGCGCTCCAGGCCCAGGGCGTCCCGTATCGCGTTGTCGGCGGCATCGGTTTTTATGAAGAGGACGAAATCCAGGCGCTCATCAACGTCCTTTTCTACCTCTGGAACCGGGACGACAGGCTCGCGTTCGCCGCCGCGCTTAAGGCCCCGCTCTTCGGCCTGACGGACAAGGACATTTTCGAGCTCATGCAGGATGAAGGGACCATGGCCGAAGCTCTCCTGCGTCGCCGTCCGGACATGGGGAGGATGCTGGAATATTGGCGCGGTCTGGCAAAGCTCGTACCGCTTTCCGTCCTTATCCACCGGATCGTCCGGGACACCGGCGCGTATATCCGGTTCGGAAGATTGAATCCGCAGGCAATCTTCAACATCGATAAGCTGCTCGATACGGCGCGGGAATTCGACCGCAGGGGTTACACCACGCTTCAGGACTTCGTCGCGTGGGTCCGGAACATCCGCCAGACCGAACAACGCGAAGCCGCCGCGGATATGAACCTCCCTGGGTTCCACGGGTCCGTAAGCATCCTGACTGTTCACAAGGCCAAGGGACTGGAATACGCCGTTGTCTTCCTGCCGGGCCTGAACCAGTTCGCCCGGTCCCTCACCTCCGGACCTCAAGCGCTTCTCGAGGAAACCGGCGGAAAAATACGCATGGCCGTGCGAGAAGTCGGCAACCCCGTGTATGAAGATCTGTGGCGAGGCGAGCATGGAGAACAGGAAGAACTCAGGCGTGAGCACCAGAGGCTCCTGTACGTTTCCATGACGCGCGCGCGCGATCATCTCATCATGCTCGGAACGCTCGGAAACGGCAAGACGCCGATCAAACAAAATACCTGGCTTGACTGTCTGGACCGGACCCTGCCGCTCGCTCGCCCAAAAGCGGCCGCACGGGCAGCGGTTTATTCCTATCCTGATTGGCGTATGCGGGCTTTGGAACAAGAGCCGGCGGGCGAACGCCGGCCCGGTCAGGACCGGACACTTGCGGAAGACGTGGATTTCAAAATCGTTATCGATAACATCTCTCCGCTCCCCCCGTCCGGGGCTGTCGAATGGAAGCGGGTGACCGACTTCATTGAACAGAAACAAGAAGCGCCTCTCGAACTATTCTCCACCCGTACCGATGCCGGGCGGGTCTCGCCGCTGACGCGCGGAAGCGTCCTCCATAAGTGTCTCGAAGAACACACAACGAAGGGCGCCTTCGACCTCAACCGGATCCTTGAGGATTACCCCGAGGTCCCGGGGCTTGAGGCCGGCGCGAAACAATCATTCACCGATGATATCGAATCGGTCCTGCAGGCGGTCCTGGGCGCGGCCGACTTTGCGTGGGTCTTCAAACGCCGCGAAGACTCTTTCTCCGAACTGCCCTTTCTCTACACGAAGGAGCACTCCTTCATAAGCGGAATCATCGACCGTGTCGTGATCCAGGACGGAATAGGGTTCGTGATCGACTATAAATCCATTCGCATCGAAGATGAGGAAAACCTCTCGTCCTGGATCAACCACTACCGTCCGCAAATACAAATCTACTGTGAAGCAATAAAACAAATATTCAGCCTCGAAAGGGTTGAGGGTTACCTTCTGTTCCTCGACAGTAACAGGCTGCAGCTTACGACGAAAGTCTAACCCATTATCCCGCGGCCTCTCCGCTGCCTTTCCCAAAAAAGAGGTATAATTAATTACAGACGGTTGGAAGTCGTCCGCACAGCTTTGGCCGCTGCGGATCGCTCAAGGAGGCAAGGGCTATGTGGCTGCGTATATCGCCGGAAATGGATTTCTATCTCGACATGGAACTCCAGGGCGTGACTGAAAAAACACGGGAAGCCGACATTCAGCAGTATGAAAAAGTTGTATATGAAGAATTCGTCAACAGGCTGAAGAAGGCGTTTCCCGAAACGGATTTCAAACTGTATACCTTCGAGTTCGGGGTTGCCCGGGAAAAAGAGATAAAAGCGGCGTGAACAGCGAGAAGCGAAGAGGGCAAGAGCGTAAGGACATGACACTAGGATCAGCTTTCTACCTTCCCAACCTGCCTTCCAGCAGTTCAAAATAAGTCTCTCTGCACGTGTTCTCTGTTTTCGCCATTTTCATAAAGGCAGCCTGAAAGTCTTTCCGCCCAGCCGAAAATATCCCGTGACCGAAAGCAATGCAGACGCCGGTGCTTTTTATTGCAAAAGGGACTGTTTTTGCCAGCCCGCCTGCCCCTGTCTCGCCCGAGACAATGGGCACGCCGCAGACAGAGCGCTTGCGATCACACAGCCGGTTGCAGTCCTCGATTTTGCAGTTCTCTTCCTCGCAAAACATGGACATGATCACGCTGAATTTCGGGTGGCCGTGAAGCACTGCATGATAGTCCGAGGAAACGTAGATTCCCCGATGGGCAGGCAGCTCGGATGAGGCGGAGAGTCCCGCCGTAGACGAGTTGTCGAGCGGCACAGGATCAATATGGCCTTCGAGCTCGTCGAGGGACGAGGCCGTCTGGCTTATGTAGATAGTCTTCCCGTCGAAGTAGCTGATGTTCCCGAAGAAGGAATCAACATAACCCTTTTCGACCGTGTAGCGGCCCACACGGCAAATTTCCCTGACAATGGAATCCGCTTCGTTGAGCGGCCCCGGTGTAAACGCGAGGTCGCCCAGATCGGGCAACTTGAGCCATGTTTCTCTAAAATCCTCAAAATGCTTTTGCTCATTCGGAAGCAGAAAGCCCTCGTTCAATAAATCGAGCAGATATTTTACGAACGTGGTATGGAATATCGTGGAAAAGCCGATGTACGCCTGTTCCACCGTAATCCCGCCCGTTGCAACAACGCCGAGGTTTTGGATAATCACAGCTTTCCTGCCGTTCAGGCGACGGATGATCATGTTCGCCAGTTCCGGTTTCGGCCTCCCCGACCATTCACGTTCCCGTATGAACGGAATGTCGTGCAGAAATCCCTTGGTCTCGCTGTCCCGGGGGACGAGCTTCTCGGCTTGACGGTCGGCGCGTTCCACGAGCAGGTCCGCGAACGACAATGAGGTCTTCGCAAAGAGCAAGGCGGTGATGTTCAGCTCGTTGAAAACTTCGGTGAATACCGGCAGCCATTCATCCTGCTTGTTTGCCGTCACCACGTCGTCGAGGCGGTAGAAACGGATGCTCTCGGGCACGGCAGTGCGGTCTCGAAGGAGCTTGTGTGTATATTTAGCAAAATGATCCGTCATTCAATTTATTTATTTCTACAGGCAATTAACGTTAAGCCATTCTTCCCGTTTCTTACTGACGCCAATATCCACGAGGAACTTTAGTTTATCGCGCGGAATTGCGCTACCCTGCATTCACGGCATAAACCCGCTCTTCGTTTGCAAGTTCGGCAGCATACAGAAGAACCGCCTGGATATCCTCACGTTCGAGTTCAAGGTATTCTTCCAGGAGTTCTTCCTCGGCAACGCCCCCCGCCAAGGCCCTGAGAATTTGTTCAACGGTTATTCGCATCCCCCGAAGTGTCGGTTTGCCAACCATCACATTCGGATTAACGGTAATGCGATTTAGCACGTTCTCGGTATTTTTCTTAAGCATCTTTCGCCTTCTCAACGGTTCGTCAAACACGGCAACAACTGACACCGAGGCAGCAGCGCTCGCGGACAACGTCCTCCGACCACGTCGATTTCGACGAAGCGGTCAGTTTTCGTACTTCTTCCGCCGGGAGCGCCTTTCCCTGTGGGGCCTTTGCCCGCTTCAGGAGCCGGATCTGCTCCGAGAGGACCACGAGTTCATCGGCCCGCAAACCATCAATATCATTTTCTACTATATTCCTTGAGTCCCATGTTCATGACCTCCACAACGCGCACATACTGAAAAAATCATAGCACACTTATCCTCTGAAATAAACCGAAATCTTGGCTCCTTTGACTCTCTTTACAAACATGCTACAATTCAACAAGAGGTAAATCATGAAAGAATACGACGTCGTTATCATCGGCTCGGGCGCGGGCGCGAATCTTATCGAGGACGCGCTTCAGCATAACAAGACCGTGGCCTTCGTGGACAAGGGACCGTTGGGCGGCACCTGCCTCAATACCGGTTGAATCCCCACGAACATCCTCGTCTATCCGGCGGATAGAATCGTCGAAATCAGGGAAGCGAAAAAACTCGGCATTACCGCGGAGATTA
>JBGPUS010000176.1:0-5244 GCA_041491325.1 Nitrospirota bacterium
ACCTCGGTCTCTTCTATTTTATTGGAGGAACAGTCCGCGAGCTTGCCCGGCAAATTGAGCTTCAGCGACGAAAGTTTTCGCGCCACATTTTCCTTGGCGGCGCGCGACGCAAGCCGCGCTTCGGCAGCCAGGAGCACGCGCCTCACCACGGGATCCGCCATGGTGGGATTAGCAAGGAGATACGCTTCGCAGGCGTTCTTGACTGCGCTGTCAATGGGCGATAATATCTCGGGGTTGTTCAGTTTTTCTTTTGTCTGGCCCTGGAACTGCGGATTTTTGACCAGCACGCTCACGATGCCGTAGAGCCCCTCGTACACGTCTTCGGCCGTGATGGCTTTGATGTTCTTCGGGATGAGGTTCTTGCGCTCGGCATAGGCGCGCACAGCCTTGGTCAACCCTTGCCTGACCGCCAGTTCGTGCGTTCCGCCGTCCGAGGTGTTGATCGAGTTCGCGTAGGAGTGGATCTCGGTCTCGGTGGACGTGGTCCAGTGGATCGCGCACTCGACCTTGAAGTCGTCGTCTTCCTTCTCCAAATAGAACGGCTCCGGGTTTACGAGCTGCGTGCCCTCCACGATCCGTTTGATGTAGTCCTGGATGCCGTTGTCGTATTTGAACGTGACCGGTTTTTCCTTGTCCCGCTCGTTCTCGATCGTGATCTTAAGACCTTTATTCAGAAAGGCTTTGCTTTCGGAGACCTCCAGGATCGTCTTGTAGTTGAAGCTTGTCTTCGAGAAAATATCCGGGTCGGGCCGAAAATAGATCTGTGTTCCGTGCGCCTTGGACGGCTTTCCCTTTTTGAGGTTGCCCTTCGGCTTTCCCCGAGAGAATTCCTGCGTCCACTCAAAGCCGTCGCGCCAGACCGTGGCCAAGTAGACCTCGGACAGCGCGTTAACCACCGATGCTCCCACGCCGTGCAGACCGCCGGAGGATTTATACGCGGTATGGTCGAACTTGCCTCCCGCGTGCAGCGTGCAGAGGATCGTCTCGATGGCCGGCCGCTTGGTCTTCGGATGGATGTCCACGGGAATGCCGCGTCCATTGTCGATGACGGTAACCCCGCCGTCTTTCTCAAGCCGGAGCGTAATGGCGGTGCAGTATCCGTTCAGCGCCTCGTCAACGGAGTTGTCGAGCGTCTCCCACACGAGGTGATGGAGCCCCCGCACATCCGTGGAGCCGATGTACATGGCGGGCCTTTTTCTGACCGGATCCAGCCCTTCGAGAACCGTTATGTCTTTTGCGGTATACGTCCCAGCCAACGAGTGCCTCCCGGTCCCGGACCCTTGACCCCGGATCCATGACCCTTTCTTTTTCCGGCAGGATTATAAATCAGGAAGGAGGATAAAGCAATATGAAGTTTGGGGCATGTCAAACCAAAGCAGAAATGCCCTCTCGAATGTTTCGGCCGCGTTGTCCTTCACCTTCTCCTTATTGACTTTTTCCCCGCATCTCATCGAGGTTGGCTTTCGCGTGTTCGTGGTGATAGCTGAAAAATCCGTTCAACATAACGCACGATTCATACTCGGCGCACGACGCGCAGGAGGCGAGGTCCTTTTCCTGAACGCAGGTCCTGATCGGGCAATCCTGGCACCCTGCGAAAAGATCGTCCTCGGACCGGCAGCCACGACAGTGCATATCTTCCGGTTTCAAATCGGCCTGAAGAAATTCGGCGTAGCGTTGGGACCATTTTTTTGCGGTCTTTTGACGTAAAGCGTTGTCATTCGTTGCAGTTGCAATAAATACGGAACATTCTTCGCAGTTCAACCCGCAATACCCGAGCGCTGAGATCTTCATGTCCCGGCCCTCCTCACGCTTTATAGATAACGTTGCCTTCACCTCTATTGTAACAAAAAAGCTCTGACATTTGAGTCCTGCTGTGCTACGCTTGTATAAGGCAAAGGAACCCGATGACACAACAGAACATTATAATCACCTACTCGATGAGCGAAGCACAGCGCGCAATGCTGAAAGAAGCGTTGGGCCATGAAGCAAAACCTGTCTTTCTCGTTGACCAACCTTCCGGCCTGCGGGAACAGTCGCTCGTAGAAGCAAACGCATTGTTGTCATGGAACCTGCCGAGAGAGCTGGGGCCGAGCGAGTTTGCCCTGCTGAAGAATGCGAAGCTGATCCAACTCATTTCCGCGGGAGTGGACCACGTACCGTTTAACGCGCTGCCTCCTGACGTCGAGGTTGCGGGCAACGTAGGCGCCTACGCGGAATCCGTGGCTGAACACGCGCTCGCCATGACTCTGGCCCTTGTTAAGAACCTCGTCACGGAGCACCAGCAGCTTGCCCGGGGCAAATTCAACCAGTTCGCGGCCGGTCGCATGCTGCGCGGATCAATCTGCGGCATTCTCGGGTATGGAGGCATCGGTCGCGCCACGGCCCGCCTGATGCGCGGCCTGGGCATGCGGATATACGGCGTAAATACCGACGGCAAAGCCGAAGAGCCCCTGGATTTCGTCGGTACGCTGGATGATCTTCAGCAGGTGCTTGCCTTGTCGGACATCGTCGTCATAGCCCTTCCGCTCACCGGAAAAACACGTGGCCTGATCGGGAAACGCGAACTCGGGTGGATGAAACGCGACGCAGTCCTTATCAACGTGGCACGTGGCGACATTATCGATGAAGGGGCGCTCTACGAGCATCTGGCAAAGCATCCTGACTTCAAAGCCGGTATAGACGCGTGGTGGATCGAGCCGTTTCGCTTCGGAGCGTTCCGCACGACGTATCCGCTGCTTGCGCTGCCGAATGTCGTTGGTTCCCCTCACAATTCGGCAATGGCGCACGGCGCGGGCGAGGAGGCCCTGAAAAAGGCCGCTGAAAACATCAAACGCTTTTTAAAAGGAGAACCCCTGCTCGGGGTGGCGCGGCGGGAAGACTATATAGCAGGTTGCTGAAAGCCTGTAACCGCACCCTTTAGGGTGCGTTTTTTTTACGACCTCCCGGTCAGCTCTCCTGCCACCGTGGAGGAAAGACCAGCCGGAAGGTGGTCCCTTTTCCTAATTCGCTTGTCATCTCCACTTTGCCCATATGTTCGGAGACAATCTGTTTTACCAGCGGCAATCCCATGCCGTATCGGTGCTCCTTCGTGCTGTAAAAGGGGTCGAATATTTTGTCCCCGTCTTCTTGCGGGATGCCGCTCCCTGTGTCCGCCACTGAAAATACAACGCGGTCATCCTCGGCTGAGGTCGTCACCACAACTTCCCCACCGGGGGACGTCGCTTCGACGGCGTTCCTGATGAGGTGCAGGACGGCGACCTGACAGAGATTTTTCTGCATATTCATCATCACGGGTTTTTCCGAGAGGCGGAGGACGAGCTTTATTCCTTTCGTCGCACTTTCCTTTTCGACCAGAGAAATCATGGTCCTGACGACCTCATTGATGTCCTCATAGCCGAACACGGACCGCCTGCTCTTAAGAAGGTTTTGAAAATTTTTCACGATGGATTCCAGCTTGTCCGCCTCATCGCGTATGAAAGCGACGTATTTCGCCAGTTCGGGGGGTACGCCTTTATCCATGATCTTTTTGCAGGCAAGCCCAATGACGGTGGCTGGATTTCTTACCCGGTCGGCGACGGTCAGCGCCATGAGATTCATGGATCGCTCTGCTACGAGGGACTCCCGCTCCATGGTAAACTCCTCCAGCTTGCGCTGGTACTCTTTTTCTATCCGGACCAGACGGGAGAACCGGACGGCTTTTTCCAGGGAGCGCAGAAGCTGTTCCGGATCGAACGGCTTCATAATGAAATCGTAAGCCCCTTTTTTAATCGATTCCACTGCTTTCCCCAGGTCCGCATACGCGGTCACGAGAATTACGGGCACATCCGGGTCGATGCTGTGCACGGTCTCCAACAGTTCAAGACCCGTTGTCCCCGGCATGACGATATCCGTCAAAACGGCATCGGCCTGTATGCTTTTCAATTTTTGCAGGGCATCGCCGGCGTTATTGCAGGGAAAGGTGGAATAGCCGCTCTGGTCCAGCAGGAGGGTCACATACGCGAGCACATCGGGATCGTCATCAACGATAATAATGGAACCGCTTTGGCTGTTCTTGTTCTCCATACCACCTCGGACAGGTCATCGAAGCAAGGCGAAGCCCATGACGTTAGTCAGGGACGGCGGCTTGTTTCATAGCCAGGGCCTCTTTCGCTTTAATGAGGCCCGCGATTGTCTCGTTCACGGGAACGGCAACCCCGCTATTCCGCGCAAGCTGAACAATGGCGCCGTTCAGCGCATCGATCTCAAGCCGCTTGCCCGCCTTGACGTCATAGTACATCGAAGGAAAATGCTTTGCCGTGGGCGGAACGAGCCGGGTATAAAAATGCTCGCAATACTCCTCGGGCGATTTCCAGTTCAGGGCTATCCCGTTGGCGCGGGCCGTGAGGAATATCTCACCGATGATCAGGTCCATGATCCGGCGCGTCTCGGCGTTTTCCGCGAGCCTGCCATACGCGCATTCGAGGAGCGCTCCGAGCGGATTCAGCGCAGCATTGTAGAGGATTTTGTCCCAGAGGATCGCGTTCACGTTTTCGGCATAAGAGGCGGGTATGCCTGCCATCCTGAGCGCGGCCGCGAATGCTTCAACCTGGGCGCGTCCTAACGAGGAGTGCGGCCGGCCGATCCGAACGTCATCGGCGATGACCGTGACCTCGGCTTGTCCTGGCGCGTGCAGCTTTGCGCCGAAGATAATCCGCGCCAAAAGCGCGTGTTCCGGTCCGACAACGCCGGAGACGGTCTCGTAGTTGCCGTATCCGTTCTGGGCGACGACCACCTGAGTGTCCTCTGTTACAAGCGGCTTTATCTGCTCGATCGCCGCTGCCGTGTCATAGGACTTTACCGTGAGAATGATGAAATCGAACTTTTTGTCCCGAAGAGGATCAATGGAGGCGTAAATGCCGTCGAGGATTGCTTCGTGCTCTCCCCAAATGCCGTCTACGTTCAGGCGTTGCGAGGAGAGCGCGGGAAGATGTCGTTCCCTCGCAAGGGCGTATACGGCATGCCCCGCTTTTTTCAAGAGACCCGCAAAGACGGTCCCGAGGGCCCCGAGGCCCGCGACAAGAATAGTATAAGAAGGTGATGTATGCATAGCGCTGACACGGCGTATTACGACGATACGGGGGCCACGGGAGCAGTGCGGCTCTTGATCTCTTTGAGCAGTTTCTCTTGCCGGTCCCGGCGCTCCTTGTCCGCCGGGTCCACCGACTTCATAACCTCTTCTTTCAAGCGTTTATTTTCCGCGTCGAA